>NZ_CAUFYA010000017.1:0-89346 GCF_959596855.1 uncultured Butyricimonas sp. | reverse complement strand
GGTCGTTTATCAGCAAGAACATGCAGAACCACCGCTATCAGGGTGAACTGTATGGCGCGGGATTCAGCTTCGGGCGCTCGTGGATACTAAAGAAACGTTGGAGTATAGAAGCTACCGTCGGGGTCGGGTACGCTCATATCAAATATGACAAATACCCTTGTGCGGATTGCGGACTAAAAGTGAAAAGCGGGCATAAGAACTATTTCGGTCCCACGAAAGTCGGAATCTCATTGGTGTATCTCATAAAATAAAGGAAAGTGATGAACAGGATAATAAAATACATAACGGCAATACTTGTGATATTCCAAGTGGGTATATCCCATTCCGCGGCACAAACCCGTTCTTATACAGGAAATGTGCTCGTGAAAGCCGTACGGATGGAACAAGCGGGCAACTTACTTCACGTGGACATAGATTTCATTTTCGACGACTTGAAAGTCAAGTCGGCACATGGAATGGACTTGATCCCGCAACTGGTTACCCCGGAACGGACGTACAATCTACCGAAAGTATCCTTCAAGGGACGGGACGAATACCTGTCGTACGAACGGAAACTGGCTCTTATCGGTTACAATCCGCGGGTAGACACGGACAAAGCATACGTGATCGAGAAAGTTAGCAAGAAGAAAAACGGAACATTGAACTACCGTTACACCCTCCCCTACGAATCATGGATGGCATACGCCGCCCTCGATATGCAATACGACGAATGCGGGTGCGGTGACACGGAATTGATGCGAGTGGAACGTCTTCTCGACCCGACGCCGCCTGTTGAAGAGTATATTGTTACCCCTTATCTCGTGTACATCCAACCACCGAGAGAAGAGATCAAACGTCGGGAGATTCACGCCGAATGTTTCCTCGATTTCGAGGTCAATCAAACCGTGATCCGCCCCTACTACATGAACAATCCCCAAGAATTGGCAAAGATACGTAACATGATCAATGACATAAAAGACGATCCGAATATCACGATAAATCGTCTGGACATCACGGGATTCGCTTCACCGGAAGGAACACTGGCAGGAAATCAACGCTTGTCGGAAGGACGTTCCAAGGCTTTGGCAAATTACCTTGCCACGCAGTACGACTTCCCGCGTAACATATATCATATCTCTTTCGGGGGAGAAAACTGGGCAGGCCTTGTAAAAGCTGTTGAAGCAGGACACATGGAATACAGGAACCAGATACTCGACATCATCGAGTACACGCCATCCTCGGCAGAGAGAAAAGACAAGTTGAAAAAACTGGCTGGAGGTGTCCCCTACCGTCACATGTTGCGCACCATCTACCCGAGTCTGCGTGTAGCCATCTGCAAGGTGGACTACAACGTGAAGAACTTCGATGTTGAAGAAGCGAAAGTAGTTATACTGACAAGACCGCAAGACTTGAGCTTGAACGAGATGTTCTTGGTGGCAAATACCTACCAGTACGGCTCACAAGAATTTGTCGACGTGTTCGAAACAGCCGTCAGACTCTTCCCGAAAGACGAGATTGCCAACTTGAATGCCGCAATCTCCGCGCTCACACGTAATGATATGGTATTGGCAGAGCGCTACTTGAATAGAATAACCCCGGAGAACTATCCGGCAGAATATAACAACGCCATGGGCGTACTCGCCCTATTGCAAGGAAATTACGAGAGAGCGGAAACTTATCTGCAAACAGCTGCCGCCAACGGGCTGGAAGTTGCCAAGCAGAACTTAGAAGAGTTGGCAAGAAAAAAAGCCAATGCTATTGAAATAGAAAAAAGGAATAAATAATCAATTATTAATCACATCTTAATCAATTTGTAAAATGAAAAGAATGAACAAATTTTTTACTTTGGTATTTGCAGCGTTAGCTTTCACTGCATTTACAGCATGTAGCGACGACAAAAGCGGACCCGACGGCGACGACATCGCCCCCGAGGGAGAAGCGTGGACTACACTTAGAATAAGCAGCTCCAGTAATCTGGGACGTGCGATAACCAACCCTATGCCGGATGACACTTATCCTTCCACGAGTCCCGAGGAAACGGAAGCTCAAGAAGTTTTAGCTATTTTCTTTAATGGATATGATGCAACAAGCGTGGTAACAGATGTAAAGAAAATCACACTCAACTCTTCCAATATTAGTGATGCGTTCCTTGTTTCGGACAAATCAAAATCGATATTGGTTGTGGTAAACCCGCCCAGCAATTTCCCGACTTTCACCAAAGGACAACCTTTTGCCACGGTAAACGCTGCTCTTGCGGTACATACGGACATCTACACGGACAACAAATTTATGATGACCAACGCCAAAGGTGGTTTGGAACCTTCATTAAATGATGGTTCTCCCGCTGCCGGTTTACCGTTGTTCACGAACAAAGTTGATGCAGAAACAGCTGGTAATGCCATGAAAATCAACGTAGACCGTGTTGTATCAAAAGTACGCGTATTCGTAAGCTACACCTCCGCGGAAGCCTTTCAAGTTAGAGACGCAAGCTGGGTTATAAACCTCACGAACAAATGGTACTATCCAGTATCCGAGAGAGTTAAAACTTTCCTTGACACACCCACGACGCTTGATGAATACAGCTTAGGTACATACCGTATTGACCCGAACTTCGATCACACGAACATTCCTTACCCGTCAGCAGTTTTTGACGAGCAATACAAATATTTCACACAAACAGACGTGGATAATGGCTCTATTACTTGGATCTCTCCCTGTGATGCGGTAGATCCTAATCTAGGTGGAAAACCACAATACTGCGCGGAAAATACCCAACGCAAAGAGGACAACACCTATGCTTACACGACTCAAGTATTGCTGAAAGCAACTTACCTACCCAAGTACAAAGAGGTTGGCGGCACCATAACAGATGTACAAAAAAGCAACAATGACTGGATGGACATCAATGGCGGTTTCTATACCTACACCGTGATGTTGGGATGGATTGAAGAAGAATTGACGAAAAAGTACCAAGACAAAAATCCGGCAGGATACGTGACAAATGTGACTACCGCTTTCAACAAATACTTGAAATATCTCGTAGGCAAGGGAGTTGCTAACGTACAGGAAGTAGTTATCCCGAATGACCTCACCGGTACATCGGTAGCAGATCTTGTACAAGCATTTGAAAACCAAAAAGCAGGCGTTGTTGCTAACGGTGCAGATATGGATACAGACGAAATTGTAAAATACTACAAATCCGGTATCAGTTACTACCCGATCGCTATCAAACACGATAACGACAATAACGGCGCCAACAATGAATTCGGAGAATTCGGTGTGGTTCGTAACTCTATGTACGACATCAAAGTTAACTCCTTCAACAACCCGGGTTACCCGATCATTCCGGAGCCGGATCCAGACAAGAAGGATGAGTTTGAATATTGGTTAGCTATCGAAATCGGTGTTAACCCGTGGACGTGGTATACTCAAGAAGAAAACCTATAAGCGTTCTACGCGTAAAATTAAGTATGGGATTCGTCCCATACTTAATTCACCCAAACGTGCGTTTCCTTTAATAACAATAGAAAGACAGAAAAATGAAATTCAAAAATCTCTTACGTCAAATAGCATTAGGTATTCTAGTAATCATCCCGGGAATATTCCATTCCTGTGACAGTATTCGGGAAGACCTTAAAGAATGTCGCCTACTTGTTCGGTTCAAGTACGACTATAACATGCTCTCCACCGACGCGTTCCACACGCAGGTCGATAAAGTGGACCTATACGTGTTTGACGAAGAGGGCAAGTTTCTATTCATGCAATCCGAGGAAGGCACTCCCTTGACAACCGGCGACTACCGCATGGAATTGTTTCTCCCCATCGGACAATACAAACTCCTAGCATGGGCGGGAGTACACGACTCATACGAGGTAACCAACCTCGAACCCGGCGTATCGACCTTCACCGAAATAGAACTCAAGTTGAAACGCGAGGCATCACTCGTCGTGAACAAACAAGTTGAACCCCTCTGGTACGGGGAATTAGCCGACGTGGACTTTACCGGGATTGAGAACACCTCGACAACCATCAACCTGATCAAGAATACGAATACAATCCGTTTCGTGTTCGAGAATCTGGGCACGAGCAATTTCGACGTGAATGACTACACGTACGAACTCTCCGAATCGAACGGATACATGGGGCATGACAATGCTCTGAAGCCCGACGATGTTCTGAGTTATCAACCTTATCATATAAACCAGTCCTCTGCCACCACGGGCGTTATCGAACTCAACACCATGCGGCTGATGACCGACCGTCTGAATAATTTTACAGTAAAAGACAAAAACACAGGCGCTACCTTGTTCAACGTAGACCTGACCGATTTTTTCCTTCTGCTCCGTCATGAAGAACATAAAAACAAATGGGGCGACCAAGAATATTTGGATCGCAAGGACGCCTACGACGTGGTATTTTACCTTTCCGGCTCCACCAATGCGTGGTTAAGTATAAGTGTCATCATCAACGGCTGGACGTGGTACTTACAGGAAGAAAATCATTAAATCTAAAATTAATTAAATCTTTTCGTGTACCCGTGGCAATACGGTAGCGTTCCTTTTCGCCCGTAATAATTCTGATGATAATCCTCGGCAACCCAGAAAACAGATGCCGGAGTGAGTTTTGTCACTACATCATATCCTTTCTCCTTCAATTGTCGGCTCAACTTCTCGGCAATAGCCTTTTGTTCCGGACTGTTATAAAATATCTCCGAACGATATTGTTCCCCGTAATCCGGTCCTTGCCGGTTCAATTGCGTCGGATCGTGCAACTCAAAAAAGAGTTTTGCCAACGTCTCGTAATCCGTTTTCGACTTATCGAACAACACCCGTACAGCCTCCACGTGCCCCGTTCCCCCTTCGCATACCTCCTCGTATGAAGGATCTTCCACGGTACCTCCCGTGTAACCGGACTCCACGACAAGCACCCCGGGAGCTTTTTTCATGTAATACTCCACTCCCCAGAAACATCCGCCCGCGAACACGGCTGTATCCACCTTCAACTCGTCGGCAGGTACAAATTCCATTGAAATAGAGTTCACGCAATGCCGGGTATTCTTGGAAGTGAATCCCTCACCCGTGAA
Source organism: uncultured Butyricimonas sp. (assembly GCF_959596855.1). Lineage (NCBI taxonomy): Bacteria > Pseudomonadati > Bacteroidota > Bacteroidia > Bacteroidales > Odoribacteraceae > Butyricimonas > uncultured Butyricimonas sp. The sequence goes on along the minus strand of NZ_CAUFYA010000017.1, from coordinate 84,284 downwards.
CACGTGCCCGAGATGAGCCCCACAACGAGCACACACGATCTCCGTGCGTCTTCCGTCCGCATCCGGCACCCGTTTCACCGCCCCCTTTATCTCGTCGTCAAAACTCGGCCAACCGCAACGGGAATCGAATTTATCTTCCGAACGATACAGCGGAGCCCCGCATTGTTTGCAAACATACGTACCCTTTGCCTTAAAATCATAATATTTACCCGTGAACGGACGTTCCGTCGCCTTGTGAAGTATCACTTGTTTCTCGTCTGCCGTCAACTCTTTCTTCTGTGCCATAATCGTGTAATTTACCAAAAACAACATCAATATCAATAATCCTCTTTTCATAACCTCGTTTTAAATCGTGAAACGTATCCCCGTCCATAAAGTTATGCATTTTTCAAGGCAATATAACAACTTTTCCGAAGCTTTTCACATATAAAGGATATGAACTAAACTAAAAATTAAGAGATATGACAACAAGAACTGCAACTACAACAGCCGGACCTAAAGGATTCAGATGGTTATACCTAATCTTGGGCATCGTGCTGTTCGTTTTCGGGGTAGGTATCGTTCGCCACCCTGCCGTGTCTTACTTCGGACTGGCAATGTACTTTAGTATTATGATCATCGTGCTCGGTATCAGCGAAGTGCTGAACGCCTTCGTGGGCGGAAGCTCCCGCAACTGGGGATGGGGCCTGTTTATCGGGTTACTCGACCTCGTGATCGGTTTTGTTTTACTGCTCCATCCCGCGATAGCCGAAGACATACTCCCCTACATCGTTGGATTTATCCTCATGTTCAAGAGTATAGATTTCATCTCCGAGTCCATAGAGATGTCCTCCTTAAGAGTCAGGGGATGGGGATGGATACTCACCGCGGGCATCATCACCCTCATATTCTCGTTCATGATTGTTTTCTTCCCCGTATTCGGGATATTCAACATTATTATCTGGACAGGACTCAGTTTCATGTTCGCGGGAATATCTTCGTTCATTTACGCTTTCGTGAAATAGAAACGGAACGAGATTTCTTTAGTTTATAAAGTTCGTAAAGTTTATAAGGTTTATAAAGTAGCGGGTGTCCTTCGGACAATGTCTAACGACAACTTATGCTAGCGTCGACAAAGCATCCTGCGGAGGCTATCAACTTTATGAACTTTACAAACTTTATGAACCTTATAAACCCTTTTTCTCCTGCCACACGAAACATCCCGGGAACTCTTTTTCGATGTCAACGGGATTATCAAACAGCGCATACACTGCCGATCCGCTCCCGGTCATAGAAACGTAAAGAGCCCCCAAGGACTTCAAACGGTCTTTTATTTCCCCGATCTCCGGGACTTTAGGAATAACCGAACCTTCAAAATCATTCCGAATCACCTCGCTCCATTCTCTCACGGGCAACTTTCCAATCTCCCGCAAATCAAACATAGCGGCACACGGTACAATTCCCCGGTAGGCTTCCGGCGTGGATACACCCCGGTCCGGTTTCACGAGCACCATCGAGTAAGCAGCCAACGACAAGTCCACGGCTTCCATCAACTCACCCTTCCCGAAAGCAAACACCGGTCGGTTCCTCACGAAAAAGGCGCAATCACTTCCCAACCGCTCCGCGTACGCCATCAATTGTCCCTCGCTCAACCCCAAAGCGAACAATCTATTCAACCCCACCAGCGTAAAAGCGGCATCGGCAGACCCACCTCCCAAACCGGCTCCGTAAGGAATAACTTTGTGCAGGTGTACATCGACAGAAGGCAACCCGTGTTCTTCCGCCAACAGGTAGTACGCCCGCGTGACCAGATTCTTCTCCGGGGCACAATCAATCGGGATGCCCGTCGAAGTGAACGAGCATACTCCCTTGCTTCCCTTCACCTCGTGAATCTCAAGAATATCACGCAAGTCTATCGGGTAAAACACGGTTTCTATATTGTGAAAACCATCCGGTCTTTTCTCCGTGACATAAAGTCCTATATTAATCTTCGCGTTCGGGAACAATATCATGTGTAAACTTTATAAACTCTCTTCTGGCAAATGTAGCATTTTTCAGTATATTTGCCAAAGTAAGCTATCATATAAATATTTCGTGCCATGTTAGAATCCCTGCAATCACTAGACCAAACTATATTCTTGGCGCTCAACGCCCTGCACACGCCCTATCTAGACTCGTTCATGTATATATTCACCGGAAAACTGGTATGGATACCCCTGTACGCGTCAATCCTGTACGTGTTGTGCCGCAATTTCAACCCGCGCTTGGCTATTTTCACAGCGATCATGTTCGCGCTACTGATCTTGATTGCCGACCAGACTTGCAGTTCCATATTGCGACCGATATTCGAGCGTCCCCGCCCTTCCCGCAACCCGGAGATCGCAGACATTGTACACCTCGTCAAGGGTCGTCGGGGCGGAAAATTCGGATTCCCCTCTTGTCACGCCGCCAACACGTTCGCTTTGGCGTGTTTCACGATGCTACTGTTCAAAAACAGAGCTGTCACCACCTTTTTCATGCTTTGGGCTATCGTCACCTGTTACACGCGCATCTACGTGGGAGTACACTATCCCGGTGATCTGCTTTTCGGCACCGCGGTAGGATTCGCGGCAGGTTTCATCACTTACGGCATCTATCGTTTCAGCCTCCGCGTAAACGGAATCGCCTCCGTTCTGCATTACCAAGAAAACAGGGCTTTAGTAAAACGCCCGTGTAATATGACTCACACGTCAGTCATCATTTACACGGGCTTGCTCACTATCGCCTGCTTCGCCATCTACTGCATCTGGTGGAGAACGAATTGATTTTAGATTTATGATTTACGATTTTAGATTGAAATCGACAATCACGGAATCATTCTTCTTCCTTTGAATATGACTTTCGGTTCTATCACGAAAGGGATGATCGTCAATGTCGCGCTCAACTCCAACTCCTCGTCTTTCATTTTTCCCTTGTGGGAATAAGAAAACTTCTGTCCGCCATAGTCCACTTTTCCATCCCCCGCGAGCCGAAAAGCCCCGTCAAGCAGGGTCACGCTACACGGTATCGCTTTCATCTCCACTCCCTCCACGGGCATTTTGAACCCTACCAACTCGAGCCCGACTTTTCCTTCCCCGTCCGTTCCGATCGCCACCTTGCAAGGAATAGAACCGTCGGGAATCAAAGAATTGCCATTGGAATCCTTCGCCATAGACCTAATCTTCTCCGGTATATCTAACGTCGCTTCCCCCTCGTAAACTCCCACCAAGGTCGTCGTATCACAAACGACCTCACCTTCTTCACCTTTTCCAAAATACAAGATTGTGATAACGAAAGCGATAACTATCGTCACACCCGTTAAAATAAAAATTCTTTTCTTCATCCTTCTATTTTTTCTCTTTACACAATTTTTCTGCCAATTTCACCGATCCGAGGGCGTTCAATATTCCCCCGGAAGCACACAAATCCTCGAAATACACCTTGTCTTTTCCCAGAGCCTTAATCCCCGCGGGACGGGTTACCTCCACCCCTCTCCGGGATGTAACCCCATCAAGCAACACCTGTTTCAACTCCTTCACGCTCAATTCCGGGAAGTAATTCCAAATCAGGGCTGCCACCCCCGCCACCACGGGAGCCGCCATGCTTGTTCCGGTAAACTCCTTGTACTGATTCCCCACGATCGTGGAATAAACAGCTCCCCCCTGCGCGAACAAATCGACCTCATCCTTACCGAAATTGGAACTGTTCACGGGCATCCCGTCCGCGTAAGAGTTACCCACGTTAATCAAATTCGACACCGTCTTCCCGTTACTCAAATACCTTGTCGGATAATCATAAGCATCATTCGTGCAACGACCGTTATTCCCTGCCGCATGCACAACCAACACCCCTTTCTTTTCCGCGAACCGAAGAGCCGCGTCCAGCCATTCCCTGTGCATGGAAACAGAACGTCCCAAGCTGATATTGATAATATTAGCCCCGTTCTCCACCGCATACCGGATAGCCGTGGCAACATCCTTGTCATACTCGTCGCCACCGTCCGTACACACACGCAGGCTCATCAACCGCACGTCGGCAACCCCATCAATACCTACCCCGTTATTCCGTGTTGCGCCGATGATTCCCGCCACGTGAGATCCATGCTCGTGAGGCGTCATCGTGGCATTGCCGTAGAAACGATCTTTGATATTATTCAGGTCATCCCCCACGCTCTTCCGCCCGTCCGCCTCGTAAGCCCGGAGTTTACTATTATAGCGTCCCTCGAAAGTCGTCAAAAGCGTATGCCGCAAATTCAACATCTGCTCCCAGTTATACTTGGGAGAATATTTCCAACGATCAAGATAATATTCAAACGCCTCCTTATCCGCCGCGTTCTCCAACTTCTCGCCCAAGGCGACAAAATGCTCCTTGCCCAACTCCACGCCGGGATGCATTTCCTTCAACTGCCGATCGAACCCGTCCATACGTTCCGAATAAGTCTTCACGTTTATATAAGTGTTATAAGCATCGGCCAATTCAGATATTTTGGGCAATTCATTCACGTAATAACAATAAAGAGCCCTATCTTTCTTCGACAAGCGATTCGTGTCCACCCCCTCGAAACGCTTTTTCAGATACATATAATACCGGTCCGCTTCCGCCGATATCGTCTTTACCGTACCCCCATCGGGAGTTCCCAGAAAATTCCATCCATGCACGTCGTCCACGTACCCGTTCCCGTCATCGTCAATCCCGTTACCCGGAATTTCACCCTCGTTTACCCACAAACTCCCCCGCAAATCCTCGTGCGCGATATCCGCCCCACCGTCTATCACTGCCACCACAACCCGCCGCTTCGGCTCACGTCCTTTCAGATAATCGTAAGCATCATACACGGCTGCCCCGTGTATCCCGTCCTTCTCGACAGACCTCAAATGCCAATCATGAGGCAAATTCTTCTTCGTCCATACCGTTTCCTGCCCTTGCACCATTCCACACAAGCACATACAACAGAACAACATTACATACCAATTTTTCATACAAACATTCTTTTATTCATTATACAAATCATCCATGTATTCCTCCCTCTTGCAATCTCCCGAAAGCATAACGAACAACCGACAAAAACGGGGTACACTTACAATTGAAAATGGAGAATTGAAAATTGAAAATTAGCTTCACGAGTTTAAAATTGCCATAATTTTTAATTAGTGGCATGACAAACTCTCAACCCTTGCTACACTTAACCTACTCTTTACCTGCCCTTGAATTGGCCTTAACCCGATAGGTCGGTATACATGTTTGCCGGAATACTTCTCGCTTGTTCTTCTTAATTTCAAACTTGCGAAGCTAATTTTCAATTCTCATTTTTCAATTTTCAATTATATCGGCATACTTCTTGCATGACAACCTAAAGGTTTATCCGCCGTAAAAGATATTCGAACAATAGAAAACAAAGTAAAATGAAGAAATTGGTATACAGTAAAGCGATAAAGACTTTATGTCTAGGCATCATCTTGGGAACGAGTATGAACGGTATAGCCCAAACAGCCCCACCGGTCACGGAGAAACTGATTCCTTACGGGGATTTCAACAGTTGGATGGTCCGAATCATCGACGAATCATTCGTTATCGGCGGAAACACGAAAATCCTTTACGAGGTTGCCCCGGTAGATACCATTCGGGGTGCCGTTCCGTACAACAGTTCCCCCGTATCCCCTTGGCGTACATCCAACGTGATGGCAAAAGTCAGCGGTGTCACGAAATGCAGCATCTCCGTGTTCCCGGAGAAAAGAGGTGACGGACAATGCGTGCGCCTCGAAACACTCATGGAAAACTGCAAAGTGCTGGGACTCGTGAATATCACCGTACTCGTGCCGGGTACCATTTACCTCGGGGAAATGCTGGAACCCATCAAGGATACCAAAAACCCGCAAAGCAAACTGAACGCCGGAATCCCTTTCACGGAAACCCCGAAAGCCGTCGTACTCGATTATAAAATGTACATCCCGGAAACCGACCACCGGATTAAAGCCACGGGATTCAGTAAAATAGTGAACGTCCCCGGGCGTGACTCCGCCGAGATATACGTGATATTGCAAAAACGCTGGGAAGATGCCAACGGCAACGTGTTCGCCAAACGCGTCGGCACCGTGGTAGAACGTATTTCGGAAACGAACCCCGACTGGGTAAACAACCACAGGCTGGAAATCCTGTACGGCAACGCCACCGGACAACCGGGCTACAAACCTTTCATGCAACTGATTCCCAAGGAACAATCCCTCTATTGCATCAACAGCAAAGGCAAATCCGTACCTATCGAGGAAGTAGGCTGGGGGGACGCTGACGACCAACCGACTCATCTCGTCTTCCGCATCTCCTCCAGCTACGGGGAAGCGTACATCGGCTCCGTCGGTAACAAATTCTGGGTAGACAACGTGCGATTGGCATACTAACCCCTACCCTTTCCCTACCCCTTCCTGCCCTCATGAACGTAGCATAAACGTATCATGAACGTAGCATAGTCGTAAATCTGCGTTCATGATGTGTTTATGCTATATTCATAATGCCCTCTTGAGGTAGCGAATCCATAGCCCCAAGAGCGGGAAAAGAATAACTAACCGTTTCCACGACTTACCCGCCAAGCGAATAACAAAAACAGCATCCCCGCGAAAATAAAAGGAATACTCAACACCTGTCCCAAATCCAATGACATCTGTTCCTCGAAAGGCACTTGACGCTCTTTCAAAAATTCCAACAGGAAACGGGCACAGAATACCGCCACGAGCATCCCTCCCCACAACATCCCCGGGTAACGCCTCAACCCCACCCGCCGGTAAAGCAACATATTTCCCCCGAAAATAGCCAAATACGCCATCGCCTCGTACAACTGTGCCGGATGCCGGGGTACACCATCCACCCGTTCGAAAACAAAAGCCCAAGGCACACTCGTCCCCGTCCCGACAATCTCCGAGTTGACCAGATTTCCCAACCGTATGAAACAAGCCGCCAACGGCAACACCAAAGCAATCGCATCCAACGTTCGAATAATCTTCTCCCCCGTTACCCGGGAATAAATCACCAACGCCACAATCCACCCCAGCGCTCCCCCGTGGCTCGCCATCCCCTCGTAGCCCGAAAACACGTAGCCTCCTCCCGGCAATTCCCTGACAGGCAAAAAGATCTCCAACGGATGTTTCCAGTAATAATCATACTCGTAAATCAAACAATGTCCTATCCTCGCCCCGAGAAACAAACCCACCAAACTCAACACCACCAACACCTGTAAATGTTCCCACGGCATCCCGTTCCTCTCGTACACCCGCTTCAATATCCACACGGACAACACTGTCCCCGCAATAAACAGCAGGCTGTAGTACATAATCGGCACCCCTAATACCGTAAAAGCCACCGGCTCGACATTCCAACGGATAAACATCATAACAAAATTCATTCTCTATTTCTTTGGAACTTATCCCGTTCAGTCACTTCATGCCAATATATTTTATCCCAATCCCTCCCCAAACGTTTATTAATCCTTGCTACGGCTTCTCGATTCATACGTCTTTCGTCCTCAACATTTCCCATGCACCCGATATTAATATAAAGTAAACCATACCTTAACCCGACCAAACGTAAAAAACTGTCTTGATAAGCCGGACAACCCACATAATATAATGTATCACAGCGCCCCTTCTCCCCTTCCAAAGAACGTACTATATCATCGAACGTAATATTCACGCATATGGAATCCACATTCCCACTCCGGTATATCTTATATTTAATATCAGGAATACAATTATTCACGCAATAAACCTCCACTTCATACTCTCGGGTAGGTGCAGGAAACCAAAACCGAAAACTACCTGTACTATCGACATTTATAGATTGGTAAACCGTATCCGCGACAATCATTTTAATCAAGCAGCCTTTCCAAAACCTCTTATCTGTCAATGTCCCATGTACCAGTGGAGTTGCTTGCCCAACAGCACATAATGTCGAATAAATCCAAATAAACCCGATAAAAATAATTTTCCACGACATAACTTTTTTGAATTAAAATACTTATCCACAATAATTCCACACTATAAATAATCAATTTGAATCAAAGGTACAAAAAATTCACAAATATAGACACGACAGTACCAAATCCGTGAAACGAATTTCTCCAAAATCACTAAATATCTCCAGAGTTCCCACGGTAATCCTAAAGTGATACTGCCTCATCCCAGTCACAGCACGGGTATTCCCCCGTTACAGCCCCCTTCCCCAAGGGCGAAACAAGCGCGAGCGAAGCGACTTGTAAGTAACGTGAGGTATTACTACCCTAGGAATACGGTATATTTTCAGTGAAATCAAGACACGATAAAAAATAACCTTACATGCGCCCTAATTATTCGGCGGATTTTACTATCTTTGCCCAATTTTTAATCAATTCGTATAAAGATAAACTCTATGGCAATCTATTTGGACGATGTATCAAGAACTTTCGGAGAATATCTGCTTATTCCCGGTTTAACCACGAAACAGTGTATTCCTACCAATGTTTCATTGAAAACACCTTTGGTGAAGTATAAAAAAGGCGAAAAATCGGCTATCGAGCTGAATATTCCTTTTGTTTCCGCGATTATGCAGTCGGTTTCCGACTCGGGACTGGCGATAGCGCTTGCCCGTAACGGCGGATTGTCATTCATTTTCGGCTCGCAACCCATCGAATCGCAAGCCGAAATGGTTCGCAAGGTAAAGAAATTCAAAGCCGGATTCGTTACCAGCGACTCGAACATCACCCCGGAAGCCACCTTGGCTGACGTGCTGGCTCTCGTGAAACGGACGGGACACACCACCATGGGAGTGACTGACGACGGTACCCCGAACGGCAAATTGCTAGGATTGGTAACCAGCCGGGATTACCGCGGGGAGAAAGACCCGAAAGACCGGAAAGTAAAAGAGTTTATGACCCCGTTCTCCAAACTAACCGTGGGAGAAGTAGGTATGACTCTCAGCGAAGCGAACCAAATCATCTGGGATCACAAGCTGAATACATTGCCCATCATAGACAAAGACCAGAAGCTGGCTTACTTCGTGTTCCGCAAAGACTACGATAGCCACAAGGATAACCCGAACGAACTGTTGAACATGACGGACAAGAAATTACTTGTCGGTGCGGGTATCAATTCACGGGATTACAAAGAGCGGGTTCCCGCCCTCGTGGAAGCAGGAGTAGACGTGTTGTGTATCGACTCGTCCGACGGATTCTCCGAGTGGCAAAAAGAAACTTTGCAATGGATCAAGGAAGAATACAACGGCAAAGTACTCGTGGGAGCCGGAAACGTGGTAGATCAAGCCGGATTCCGTTATCTGGTTGAAGCCGGAGCGGACTTTATCAAAGTAGGTATCGGTGGCGGTTCCATCTGTATCACCCGCGAGCAAAAAGGTATCGGACGCGGACAAGCGACTGCCGTTATCGACGTGGCAAAAGCCCGTGACAAGTATTTCGAGGATACCGGTATTTACGTGCCTATTTGCAGTGACGGTGGTCTGGTACACGATTACCACATGGTATTGGCTCTTGCCATGGGTGCCGACTTCTTGATGATGGGACGTTACTTTGCCCGTTTCGACGAGTCCCCCACCAAAAAATTAATGGTGGGAAACAACTACGTGAAAGAATACTGGGGCGAAGGTTCCAACCGCGCGCACAACTGGCAACGTTACGACATGGGCGGCAGCGAATCCTTGAAATTCGAGGAAGGAGTGGATAGTTACGTTCCCTACGCGGGAAAATTGAAAGATAATCTGGACGTAACCATCGGAAAGATCAAATCGACCATGTGCAGTTGCGGGGCAACCACTATCCCCGAATTGCAGAAAAACGCCAAGATCACGCTGGTTTCATCTACCAGTATCGTGGAAGGCGGCGCTCACGATGTAATCTTGAAAGATCACAATAGATAAAAAAACACGAGTTTATCAGGCAACATACTGTAAACTCACACAAAAATACCCGTTGGAAAGATAAACTGGTCTTCTCCAACGGGTATTCCTTTGAACAGGAAAATACAGCAAAGACTCTCCGTTAATTATTCAAATAATTTTGTAGGATTAATACTTAAAAAATCCTCGGCTTTCATTCCTCCATCTCCCACAACCATAGTCATATAAGGATTATACATTTTCCGAATTTCCTCAAGTCCGGCATTATACTTTTCTCTGTTACTCTTCACTTCTATAGCAACAATACGACTTTTTTTCTGAAGAATATAATCAACTTCCTTATCACGTTCCCGCCAATAAAAAACTTTATATCCACCAATAAAAGCGTTACTAATAATATGAGCTCCAATTGCCGATTCAAAAATACGTCCCCATTCTTTACTATTTATAACAGCTTCCTTAAAAGTCAGATCTCCGTAAATATTTTTCAAAGCATTATTATAGACTTGAAATTTCGGAGCACTTGCCCGCTGACGAGAATGGTCAATCGTGAATTTTTGTAATCCGCCAAGTAGTCCACTATCCCCGAGCAAATTCAGATAACTGGCTAAAGTTGTTGTATTACCAGCATCTTGTAACGCTCCGACCATCTTCGTCAATGAAACTATTTCCCCGGAATAAGATGAACCTAATTCAAAAGCCTGTCGTAACAGAGCGGGTTTTCCTATCGGAGAATCATACAAAATATCCTTATTAATTGTAGCGTCAATAATTGCACTATTTATGTACTGACTCCAACGTTCTTCATCATCAATCAAAAATGCTGCACCCGGGTAACCTCCAAAAAAGATATACTGCTCTAACGTCATACCAAAAGCATCCCGCATCTCGGGATAAGACCAATGAGTCATTCTAATTTCCTCAAAACGTCCCATCATTGAATCCGATAATCCTTTTTCCAGAAGCACCCGCGAAGAACCAAGAAGAAGAACTTTAATATTTATATCATTAAATGTATCCTCATCCCACTCCTTCTTTACAACCTCACTCCAATTCTTTATTTTCTGAATTTCATCAATCACTAAAACAAATTCAACATATTTTTCTACACGCATTTGAGCTCGAGCCGTGTTCCAACAATCGGATATCCAAGACACTTGAGTGGCCGGAACATTATCTGCAGAATAGATTTGGAACGGAATATCCAAATCCTTTAGAACTTGTTTGACAACAGTTGTCTTTCCGACTTGCCGAGGTCCCAATACAACTTGCAAGAAATGCCTTGACTCCTCTATTCGCTGTTTTATAATCTGATACTGCTCTCTTTTATACATATATAACAATTTACTCAATGGAATGAGTATTTTTACTCAATAATATATGCAAATATATGAAATATCCTCTACTCTACAAACACCACTTAATATAATATCACCTATTTATTCTTCATCATATTCCAAGTATTTTACCATCTTGTAATTCTTCAGGAATAGACGGTTGGCAGGGTAACTCTGTTCTTTCTCCACCACGAACCCCAATTTCCGGAAAAAAGGATAAGCCGTGAGGCTCACGTCAGCAGTGATTGCCGATACTTTCAAGGCACGGGCTCTTCTCTCCATAAAACCGTACAGGGTTGAAGCGATACCTTGCCCTTGAAAATCTTTATGCACGAACATGGAATTCAAATATCCATTTGCCGACAGCGCGGCAAATCCCAACACATGACCGTCCTCATCTTCTACCATCAAAGTGTAATAAAAATACACGATCTTCTCCCAACGTTCGTCATTTTCCCCGCAGGAAGCCCAGTCTGCCACTTCTTCTGCCGTGTAATCCTGTCTGTTCACTGACAAGACGGTTTCCCGGAATAACTGTTTCAAGGCAGGAATATCCCGGATAGTAGCTTTTCGCACACACTCTATCGCTCTCATATAGAACGAATTTAAGTATCAGTATTTCTGACAGGTGTTACAATAATAGATACTTCCTCCCATGTAATTTTCTTTCAATATCGTATCGCCGCAACGAAGACAATGAGTCCCGACCGTATCTTTGGATAAATAAGAAATATATCCTCCCTTCCGGTCAAACAAATCTTTCTCCGAGCTACGACCACCTTTCTCAAGCATTTCACGCGTGGTTTCTTTCACGTGATGATACAATTCTTCCCGCTGCCGCACGGATAGAGTAGCGATCTTCGTTTTCGGATGAACACGGGCATTGTACAGGATATCCTGTAACACCCCGTTTCCCAAACCGGGAATCATCTGATCCGTCGCCAGAAATGCTTTAGCGCTCTTGTTTTGCACGTCCCCGGCGTTAATCAATCCCAAGAAATACTCCTTGGTAAAAGCATCCGACATCACTTGCGGCTTTGTTCTGGCACAACTGTAATAGGCGTTCAACCCGCCATCGAACGAGTCGCCCGCGAAACAAAGTATTCCCCCGTACATGCGTACGGAAACGATGATACAACTTTCATCCTCGAATCCCACGAGCAACTGGTGTTTGTCCGGCAATTTCGCCCCCGGTGCGTAATAACGTAAATTCGCCCCATCCGTGAACACAAGTTTTACATCCCCCGCGTTTACCTGTACCATTCCCCCGTAAGCACATGACTCTCCCACGATTTTATCTTGCAACATTTCGGGATACTCGTCCGGGTTTCCACAAGAAAAAGTGAATTTATGCGGCGTGTGACGCACCAATACATAAGTAACACGCTTCCCTTTGATCGTTTCATTCAATTGCCTTGCCAAACAAACTGCTTCCGGTGCTTCTATCATATCATTCTGTTTTATTGTTTTATTTTCAAATATAGAATAAAAAAATGAACCATAACATTCTTTTTATTACTTTCGTACACGATAAAAAAGAACTTATGAATTACAAAATCACTCACTATCCCAACAAACAGCGGTTTGAAATCGAAATCGGAGGCATGACAGCCTACGCGGAATATTATTTACACGACGGTAGTCTGGATATCATCCACACGTTTGTACCCCCGGCATTAGAGGGACAAGGCATAGCCGGGGCATTGACCGAAGCCGCCTATGAATACGCGAAAGCCAACGAGTTGAAACCCAAAGCGACTTGCTCTTACGCTGTCGTCTGGTTAAAAAGACACCCGGAATATCTTTGATTTTCATTTCGCCATGTACTGGCAGTATATATTAAACAACTCCTTCGGCATCTTCAATAAATGGGTGAACTTTATACGGCTATCCCCTTTCTCCACCCACGTGTCGAGAGGCACCTCGTGAATGATTTTGTCGTAGTCGGCATGCTCCTTCCGTACCCGCAAAATCAGTTCCACGTCAAAGAGCCATTTGGAATTAAAACTATCTTTAAAAATCACGGGTACCAACTCGCTTTTAAATAATTTCGCCCCGCATTGGCTGTCATACACGGGAAGCTGATACAGCACGGAAACCAACGTGGCGAATCCCCGCCCCAAGTAATGACGATACGCTTTACGCTGCACGTTTGCCCCCAACCGTTTCAACCGGACTCCCATCACCATCTGTACCCCCTGCTTATACTCCATCTCTTCCGACAGCAAATGCAAATCCTCTAACGGGGTAGCCAAATCGGCATCCAAAAAGCCTATCGCCATGTACCGTCCCAACGAAGCCGCGTACAGCATGCCACTCCGCACGGCTTCCGCCTTTCCCCGGTTGTCGGCGTTATCCACCAGCAGGAACCGTTCCGGTTCCGAGGCTACAGCCCGACGCAAAACCTCGGAAGTGTTATCCTTACTCCCGTCATTCACGAAACAGAAATCAAATCTCTCGTCGTGCCTCACGAAATCACGGAATTTGGATACTTCCAAACGTTGGGATTCGTTATAACAAGGTATTATAATACATATTTTTTTCATCGCGTCTCTTTTTATAATCGGATGTCGCCCCCTTTGGACAGTACATTCTGCAATTCCGAGGCTTCCCAATCGTGAGGATCAAGTTCCGTGGCTTTCTTCGCGTATTCCAACGCCGAAGCACGCCGCCCCTCTGTCAATTCGTACAATCCCCACAGCAACATCAACTCGCTATCCTCTTTCACGTCCTTCATTTGCAGTAACAATTCACGTGCTTCCGCCGACTTTTTCTGTTGCAAGAAAGCCCGTATCTCAATCTTCCGCAAAGTAACCTTATCCCGTCCCTGCTCGTGCAGCAAGGTTGTAACCTGTTCCAGCATTTTGTAGTTCTTCACCCGGCAATAACACTCTGCCAATGAAAGCAATACCTTCTCGTCCGCTTTCTTTGCCCGCACCACCTTTTCGTACGTTTCAATAGCTTTCGCGTAACTCCGGTTACGTTTCAGAATATCACCACCTAACGCCAGAGCCTGATCGTTACGTCCGTTATAACGCAACGCTTTATTCACTTGATCGAGGGCTTCTTTATCCTTCCCTTCAGTGTAATAAATCAATCCTTTCAAATAATAGGACGAAGAAGCCACGTCATTCTGAGCCAACATACCATCGACAGCCTGATGCGCCGTGGCATAACGTCCCAACTCCAACGCGCTGAGAGCCTTTATATTCAACGCGTCCATCAGTTGAGGCTGCCATTTCAACGCCTCCCCGGCACAACGTAAGGCATCCTCGTGTTTGTGCGCACTGTAATACATTCTCGCCAACCGCATCCACATCTCCTCGTTCCACGGGTGGGCTTTCAAATAATCCTCCAGTTCCGCCTCGGCTTCCGCGTATTTCTTTTCCTTTTCCAACAATATCGCCCCGTAATCTTTTTTGGAAGTACGTTCCCCGATCACGCACATGGGCAAACCATCCACATCCACGGAATGAAGGAATCCCTCTTTCACGGGGAAAAGCCCGTTCTTCAACTGGTAACTATTGATATACACGTTACCGAATATCATATAATCCCAATCTTTACTATACTTGTCGTAATATCGGCTGTAAATCACCGTCACGTTCGTATCCTTCCGGAAATAGTGTTGCAAATTGGCACTGTGATTCGTGACGATCGTGACCGGACGTCCCTTGTAATCCACGTTCGCCTTAAACCAATCCACTCCTTTTTTCAAAGAATTATAATAGTAATCTGTTTCGTAATCACCATAAGCACCCTTCACCCCTCCTACCAGTTCGTTAAAATAGACGTAATCGTTCGGGTGGTTCACTGCCATATGCCGTGCCGGCAGGAAAAGCAAACCGATAAACCCGAACGCCGACACGAGTTTCAGGTATTTGGGAGCCACAGACAGCAACAATGTCCAGAAACGGGCAGCCAGCAACACCATGAACGGCATAACGAACAACAAATGCCGGATTCCGCCATATAAATTCGATTTCTGGTAAATCACCCAGAACACGGGAAACACCAGTGAAAACAGGATAAAGAAAGAGAGTAATGAAAACTCTTTCTTCCTCGAAACCATAAAAATAAAGTACCCGAAGAAACCGATCACCACCACCAGCGGCGATGCGATCATCAAGTATTTCGGGGCATAATGCACGGGCAACATATTGGACATCATCTGTTGTCCCTCGAATATGGTACGCAACCCGATATTATAATTCGTGAACTCCTTCAAAGAAAAGACCACGTTCGTGAAAGGACGAGCCATGGCAAAAGGCCACGTGACAATAGACAAGAAATAGCCGACAAACAACACGATCACGATAAGAAACAGGATATTCTCCACCTCTTTCCGGTATTTCAAGAATTTGTAAAATTCCTTGAAACCTACCCAAAGGATATAGAATAAACCTCCGTACATCACCAGATAAGGAAACAGGAGCAAACCTCCCGAACGAGTCCCCAATGCCAAAGCGATACCCAACACGGCACCAATGACGTGACGCAGTTTTATCACGGGATAACGATCGAACAACCGGACAAAATAAAATATAGCAACCAAATATCCCACGGCAAAAGGTATATCCTTCAAATTATTCATGCTATGCCCGAAAAAACGCGGCGAGAAGAAAAGCATCAACATGGACAGCAAACCGCATAACCCACCCCCGAAACGCAATCCCATCAGTCCGATAACGATAACCCCCAGCACCCCGACAAAGGCACATACCACGTGCCGCACGGCGTACACGTCATCCGCACCGATCACGTTTGCCACAACAGCCGCCACGACCTGCATCGAGTTCCCGTAAAGATGTAACGCCGTTTTCGGTTGATTTAGAGCCGCCTTATCCCCTTTCATGAAATAATCCAACACGTAACCGGAATGACGGTGGTCTACAAACTCATCGCCACTAATACCGTAATCTTTGCTCACGTAAGGCATATAGAAAAACACGAATATCCCGAAAAGCAACATCAGCATACGATAGACCATATCCCGTCGGGCACGATTACCGGAATCGAACAACGTGGTAAAAAAACGACCGGATACCAGAAATTGAAACGGTACCCGCCACAAATAGTTGACAGCCGGATTAGAAGTCGCAGTTGTTTCCTTCCAAGTGACCGTTGTCTCCAAACGACTGAATTTCACGTATGCTTTCTGCAAACTGTAACTTACCGCCCGCAACAGGTTATCGTCCAAATCCTGCCCGGCGTATGATCTCATGAACAAAGACTTCTGCCCGATCAATACCGGAGAATCCGTGATTACCCGATCCCCTCTCCACAATGCCACATCCATAAAACCGAACCATAATTTCCGTTTTTGTCCCGACACGTAATACAAATGCTCTTTCCGGCATGACTTACGATATGCCTGCACAAAAGTTGACAAAGTATTTACCGCCACCCGGTCAAGATCGACCAACATGACCTCGTCAGCATCCACGTTCTGAAGTGTCTTCAAGAACTCTTCATGACTACATCCCGACCTCAACAAAACAAAGTTACTCCGCAAGTCATTACCCGAACCCAAGAGGGATTCATGAAAATCTGTATTTCCGCTAAAACCAATCACTTGGATAGCTTTGTTCACGTTCTCTTCCACTATAATTTCTTTTACACAACAAGTTATATTATCTTCTAGCCTGATTGAATCTCTTCTAAGGGGATAAATATAATAAAAAACTTTATAGCAAACATCATTCTTAAAAAGTATTTAATATGCATATTTTTATCACCTTCCAAAAACATGACAAGCATCTAATACCTAGGCATTTCCGATATACTGCCCATGTATAAGTATCTCTATTTCAATGCATCTTCGATACAAAGACGTTTCAAAGACGTTCACGAACGTCTTTGAAACGTCTTTGTATCGAAGGTGTAACGTCTTTGATCCCTTATTACATCGGAACTACATCGAATATTGTATTGGGATTCAACACAATAACATTTTAAGGGAATGACAAAAAACCGAGAAAGTTTACTTTCCGGTAAGAAAACAGCTTCCCGCAAGCCTCAGATTGCATCGTCATAAAGATAACATGACAAACCGGACAGAACGTTACAAGGATCAATTCTATATCCAAGCCTCATCTATGACAAATCGTGACGTTCTGTCAGTAATCATGTCATTAAATATTCCAATTTTCCGGCTGGCACACCGTTTGATAAAAGATTAATGTTCTTGAAACTATTCGAGGACAAAGAACGAAAAACAAGTATTGAAAATAATAACATTATAATATTAAACAATATGGGAAAGATAATTGGTATAGATTTGGGAACCACGAACTCTTGCGTTGCCGTAATGGAAGGTAACGAACCCGTGGTGATCCCTAACAGTGAGGGAAGGAGAACGACACCGTCTATCGTCGCTTTCGTTGACAATGGCGAAAGAAAAGTAGGTGACCCCGCGAAACGTCAGGCGATCACGAACCCGACGAGAACAATATATTCTATCAAACGGTTCATGGGTGAAACCTATGATCAAGTAGCAAAAGAAATTAACCGGGTAGCTTACAAAGTGGTACGCGGTGACAATAACACCCCGCGTGTCGAAATCGGTGACCGGAAATATTCTCCGCAAGAGATTTCCGCGATGATTCTTCAGAAAATGAAGAAAACCGCCGAGGACTATTTGGGGCAGGAAGTTACGGAAGCGGTAATCACCGTACCCGCGTATTTCAATGACGCTCAACGTCAAGCCACAAAAGAAGCCGGAGAGATTGCCGGATTAACGGTTAAGCGTATTATCAACGAGCCGACGGCTGCCGCTTTGGCCTACGGGTTGGATAAACAAGACAAAGACATGAAAATCGCTGTCTTCGACTTGGGTGGTGGTACTTTCGATATTTCTATCCTTGAATTGGGTGACGGAGTATTTGAAGTAAAATCAACCGACGGTGATACTCACTTGGGTGGTGATGACTTCGACGACGTAATCATCAACTGGCTTGCAGACGAATTCAAGAAAGACGAAGGCGTGGATATCCGGAAAGACCCGATGGCTCACCAACGTCTGAAAGAAGCGGCAGAAAAAGCGAAAATAGAATTGTCAAGTTCCACGTCAACGGAAATCAACTTGCCGTATATTTTCCCGGTAGACGGGATGCCCAAACACTTGGTAAGAACATTGACAAGAGCTCAATTCGAGCAACTGACCGACCAACTGGTGCAAAACACGATCGAACCATGTCGCCGTGCCTTGAAAAACGCTAACATCAGCGCTTCCGAGATTAGCGAAGTGATTCTGGTAGGTGGTTCTACCCGTATCCCGGCTGTCCAGAAAAAGGTACAAGAGTTCTTCGGCAAAGCCCCGTCAAAGGGTGTAAACCCGGACGAAGTGGTGGCAGTAGGTGCCGCTATCCAAGGTGGTGTATTGACCGGAGAGGTAAAAGACGTGCTGTTACTTGACGTAACCCCGCTTTCTTTGGGTATCGAGACGTTAGGTGGCGTGATGACCAAATTGATCGAGTCCAACACGACCATTCCGACCAAGAAATCAGAGGTATTCTCAACGGCTGCCGATAACCAACCGTCAGTAGAGATCCACGTATTGCAGGGAGAGCGTCCCATGGCAAAAGACAACAAGACAATCGGACGTTTCCACTTGGACGGTCTACCACCAGCCCCGCGCGGTGTACCACAGATCGAGGTAAGTTTCGATATCGACGCCAACGGTATATTGAAAGTATCTGCCAAGGATAAAGCTACCGGAAAAGAACAATCTATCCGTATCGAAGCATCATCCGGTCTTTCGGACGCAGATATCAAGAGAATGAAAGACGAAGCTTCCGCCAATGCCGAAGCTGACCGAATTGAAAAGGAACGTATCGACACGATCAATAAAGCCGACAGTATGATCTTCCAAACCGAAAAGCAATTGAAAGAGTTTGGAGATAAATTGCCTGCGGACAAGAAACAACCGATTGAAGCCGCTTTGCAGAAACTGAAAGACGCTCACAAAGCTCAAGACGTTGCCGCAATCAACTCGTCAATCGATGAATTGAACAACGTGTTCCAAGCTGCATCACAAGAGATGTATAACGCCCAACAACAAGCCGGCGGACAACAACAAGGTGCACCTCACGCGGAACAACAACCGAACAATGGTGGTAAAGATCAAGAAGTAACCGACGTTGATTTCGAGGAAGTGAAATAAGAAAAAAGGGGCTGAAAAACAGTCCCTTTTTTAGTCCATAAAATTCGTAAGGTTTATAAAGTGGTATTATTACCTTATAGACTTTATAAACCTTATGAATTTTATGGACTATTTATTTAAGATATTTCGCTATCGTTTCTTTTAACAAGTTAGCTGATAATGGTTTTGTCAGATAATCATTACATCCGGCTTCCAATGCTTTCACCCGGTCGTCATCAAAAGCGAAAGCGGTTAAGGCTATGATTGGTACCTCTTTAGATTCCGCCCGAATCACACGGGTTGCAGCCAAACCATCCAGTACCGGCATTTTTATATCCATGAGGATAAGGTCGGGGTTTGATTGTTTGAATAAATCTATTGCTTCTTGCCCATCCCACGCGTGAACCAATGTATAAATTTTTCCGATAATAGCTTTCAATAAAAGGTAACTACTCTCAACATCTTCCGCGACCAGAATTGTTCTACCGGCACTTACGCTTTCTTTTGTTTCATTATTTTCCATATCGTTCATTCCTGTTTCGATTGCAATTTCTTGATAAGGAATTGTAAATTTAAAAATAGAACCTTTATCCCCTTCGGATTCGACAGATATATCTCCGCCCATTTTTTCAACCAGCATCTTACATATCGCCAATCCTAATCCCGAACCTCGGGCAAAGGTATTCAATTTTGTGAAACGATCAAAGATTGTGGTTACTTTTATCTTTCTACCGTTCAAGTGTAAAAACTTTATAAGAATATAGCAAAAAACTTTTGCAGAACATTCAATTTTTATACTTTTGCGCCATACTTAGCATGTGTGCTAAACGTGGAGTAATATTCATTCAAACTATAAATGTTTAATTAAAAATTCAAAATTATGGTCGGATTAATTTATCTGCTTATTGTCGTTTTGATGTTGGTTTCCATGTGGAAAATCTTCGAAAAAGCCGGCAGACAAGGTTGGGAAGGTATTATCCCTATTTACAACATTTACGTGATGCTTCAAATCATCAACAGACCGTGGTGGTGGCTTTTGATCATCATTTTCGTGCCGATTGCAAACCTCGTGTTTTCTATCATCATGTTACACGAGTTCCTTGCCAAATTCGGTAAAGGCGTCGGATTCACGATTGCAACCATTTTCTTCGGTTTCATCACGTTACCGATGTTGGCTTTCGGAGATGCCACGTTCAAAAATGAATAAATAAGTTTATAAAGTTCATAAGGTGCATGCATCTTATGAACTTTACTAACTGTTTGCCAGTTCTCGCAAAAAATCCCGTATAGTTTCTTGAATTTTCACCGGGTCGCCCGTGTAGTTATTCACGAATATGGTGAATGCCAATGTTTCTCCATTCCGTGTTGACAAATATCCGGCCAAGGCACGCACTCCAAACATAGAACCCGTTTTCGCTCTTAAATTACCGCCTAATACCGGATCGGCTGAATATACACGCAGCCCCCTGTCAATACCGCCTCGGGGTAAGGAAGCAAAAAAAGAATCTCCCAAATGACTTTTCGCCCATAATAGCAAATCCGTGATTACCTCTGCAGGCAAGGCATTAGACGGAGAAAGCCCGCAAGCATCCTTTATCGTGATTCCCGATGAATCAATGCCGATAACACTTAATTCTTGTTTCACCGTAGTTTCAAAATCCGAAGGGTTTACCAGCGCACCCAATGCTTCGGCAAAGAGATTCACGCTATTTTTATTCGTGTAGAAAACGATTTCTTTTAGTAACGGAGATTCAACAGTAAACCATTCGCAACATTCGGTAGAAACACCTTTTTTCTTTTCCAAGATAATGTTTTTCGCTTTCAATTCTTTCTCTATCTCTGCCCGAAAAACCGATGCCGGTTTATGCATAGCTCCTTTCACGGCAAAAGAAGAACGGTTGGCAGGTATAGTCCCTCGCGCCAACAGCACGGAAGCCTCCGGACCACCATATATCCACGCGTCATCCTGTTGCTTCACGGAGGCTAAAACCTCATTTTGTAATTTCACTCCCGGCACTGACGGGATGACAGATACGACACGGGTACGTGTTCCCGGTTTCCCGGATGCCAAAGTGACCGTGTACGTGTTATCCCGATAATTGAACGGGTGATACAAAGCCCCGTAGTAATTGGCAATATCCTCCCAAGGCCACGAACCCGGAATATAAGGTTGTTCCCCCTCGCCCTGAATAATAACGGCTCCTTCGATACGTCTTATACCCAGTCCGACGATCGAATCCACCAAACGTTTCGTAAAGACAGCATCTTTGAAATACTTCGAATCAAGACAGGGATCACCCCCGGCCTCTATAACGATATTTCCTTGAAGGAGCCCTTCTTTTATCTCTCCCGTGTAAAATACTTTAGTTTGATAGGTCAACGAGTCACCTTTCAACTTCAAAGCCAACGAGGTGGGCAATAGCTTCAACACGGAAGCCGGACGCAAAGCCATTCCGGGGTTATGTTCATACACGACTTCGCCGCCGGCGACATTCTTCACGCTCACGCCGATCGCCGCATGTTTCAGTCCCTCCTGCTGCCACAAGGCTTGCAATTTATCGGGATTCTGTGCGATTCCTTGACCAAATGTCAACAAGAGAACAATAACGGTTCCCCAGAAGTTCATCATTCGGCAATGGATTTCAACACCTTGTTTACTTCTTCCTCCGTACTGTGTAATTTCTCTTTACAAAATTCGACAAGCACGGCTATCCGCTTTACTTTTTCTCGCAACTCGTCTACATCCAACTTATTTTCTTCCAAGAGTTTTACCAAGTTCTCAATCTCCTCCATCGCTGATTTATAGGTCAAATTCTCTTCCATAATAATTCCTTTATTTATCTATATCTTTAACTTCACTTCGTATCACACCCTTAAACAATTCCGTTTCCAGAATATCTCCATCCCGCACGAGAACACTGTCCCGCACGGCTTTCCCGTTTACACGGGTAATAGAGAATCCCTTCTCCAGTATATTTTTCGGATCGGCGTATTTCATCTTGGTTTCCGCCAGTTCCAGAAAATAACGGTTTGCTGTCAGTATCTCCGCGACTTTCACCCCGAATTGTGTTTTCAATCGTTCCAAATAATTCATTTGATTCCCCAGAAACAATTCCGAGGCATGATTGGCACGTCGGGAACCCAGAATCAAACGGTTTTCCTGTCCCTCCAAAAATAAACGGGTGAACTGTTTTAATTCGGTAATCTTTACCACTTGCCGGGTTTTCTCGTCCTGCAACAATCGTTTAGCTCCCCGCATCAAACTCTCTTTGGCTATTTCCAAGCGTCCCTCCGCTTCATTGAATCGTTCGATCAGGAATGCTGCTGCCGCCGTGGGAGTCTTTACACTACGGTACGCCACCCGATCAACGATAGTTTCATCCCGTTCATGCCCGATGCCCGCGAGTACAGGAATCGGGAATTGTGCCACATTTGCCGCCAAGTCATACGAATCAAAACTTCCCAAATCCGTTTGAGAACCACCACCGCGAATAATAACCACCACGTCGAAAAGCGACTCGTACTCGTATATCCTTTCCAGTGCGGCAATCACCGATTCCGTTGTTTTCTCCCCTTGCATAACGGCAGGGAATAACTTGGTATGAAAGGCGTAACCGTACACGTTCCGATGCAATTGATCCGTGAAATCCCCGTACCCCGCCGCTGTCGGAGAGGATATCACGGCTATCGTTTTCGGAAGCATGGGTAGTTCCAACTCCCGATTCATGTCAATCACTCCCTCTTGTGTCAAGCGGTCGATAATTTCTTTTCGCTTACGCTCCAAATCACCTACCGTGAAAGTAGGATCAATATTTTTTATATTCAGTGAATAGCCGTACAGCTCGTGAAAAACGATCTCCACGCTGACAAGGACTTTTATCCCTCTTTGCAGGGATTTGCCTGTCGTTGTTTCGAAATACGGTTTCAACATCCGATAGGTGAAAGCCCATATCGTTGCTCTTGCCGTGGCAATAACGGCATCATCCCCCTCCCGCTTCTCCACGAGTTCTAGGTAACAATGCCCCGAACGGTTTTCTTTCACGTCCGCGATCTCGGCAATCACCAAGAAAGTATCCGGGAAACGGTTTTTCAACTCTTGTTTCACCAGACTGTTTAATTGATATAAACCGATAGGAGTCATTGAAATTTTAGATTTAAGATTGTCGATTTTAGATTTCTACCCGCTTATTTACGCTTCTTTTCTTCTAAATCAAATCTCACTCCATTGGTTCCAGCTCCAATTGATTCAGCTCATCAATATAAGATAACAATTCTACCCGTCCCAACTTGGTTTCGGCAGAAGTCATAAAGGTTATCGGCATACTCTCCCACGTGTCCTTCATCCCCTCGTGATATTTGGCGATGCAATTCATACGTTCCGTGGTGGATAATTTGTCTGCTTTCGTGAATACCATCACGAAAGGTACTCCGTTTTCCCCCAACCATTCCATAAATTCCAAATCGATTTTTAACGGTTCATGGCGGCTGTCTATCAACACGAATAGACAAACCATATTTTCCCGTTTCAAAATATAATTCTTGATCATGGCACTAAATTGCGACCTTTGTGTTTTTGATGTACGGGCATACCCGTATCCCGGTAAATCGACCAAATACCATTTGTCATCAATCAAAAAATGGTTTATTAACTGTGTCTTTCCGGGACTGGCGGATGTTTTGGCCAGTTTACTGTGGTTCGTCAGCATATTAATCAACGAGGATTTTCCCACGTTTGATCGCCCGATAAACGCGTACTCGTGTCTGTCAGGTTCCGGACATTTACTCACATCCGTGTTACTTGTCACAAATTTTGCACTGTAAACTTCCATAATGTCTTATTTAAAAATGAAGAAAATTGAAGATGTAGTTTATGTCTCTACATCTTCAAATTTACAAATTATTTAGCTCCGAGAAGAAGATCTGTTGAAATTTCTAGGCTTTTTCGGGTCACTTCCCGGTCTGCCTCTACGTTTTCCGCCGTTACCGCTTCCGCCGCGGTCTTCACGGCGTCCGCCACGGTCACGAGAATCACCGCCACGGTCATTGGAACGCCGATCTCTTCTACCGGAGAAATTACCTCTACCCCGATCATCCCGACGACGTCCGCGGTCACGGGTAGGAATAGCCTTGATTTCCAATGGTATTCCGTTGAAAAGCACCTTACTGAAATCAACTTCAAAATCAGATGCACTTTCCTCATCAATCTCGAACTTCGTGTCCGTATCGAAAATGCGGATTCCTCCGACACCGATACCCCGACGACGGGAATATTTGTTAATCAAGGACATCAGATCTTTCGGAGTCAAACCGTCTTCCCGACCGACATTCAACGTGAAAGTACTGTACACGGTATCCCCGTCACGTCCTCTACGATCACGGCGCTCTCCTCTTTCCGAACGTCCTCCGCGATCATCATCCTCAATATTCAGATCATTGGTATTCTTGTATTTCTGCAACAACCGTCCGAACTCGTA
Organism: uncultured Butyricimonas sp.; assembly: GCF_959596855.1. NCBI lineage: Bacteria > Pseudomonadati > Bacteroidota > Bacteroidia > Bacteroidales > Odoribacteraceae > Butyricimonas > uncultured Butyricimonas sp. The sequence continues at coordinate 59,460 of NZ_CAUFYA010000017.1, read as the reverse complement.
AGACACCAGATGGCGGAGTAATTCTTCTTTCGTAAATTCGGCAAATTTATCATATACATCCTGTGCATACACATCCATATCCTCGTATTCCTCTGAAGTAAGGATCTTATCGGCGTAGAACGCCAACTGTGCCCGACAAATCTCTTCTCCACCCGGCACGGACATGTATTTAAATTCTTTTTTAAGCATATTCTCTACCCGACGCAATTTTCCTTTCTCTTTCGAGTGGATGATCGCTATCGAAATTCCCTCTTTTCCGGCACGCCCGGTTCTACCGCTACGATGTGTATAACTCTCTACATCTTCCGGCAAATTATAGTTGATCACATGTGTCAATGTATCCACGTCCAATCCGCGTGCCGCCACATCCGTGGCTACCAGCACTTTCAAACGTTTTGCCCGGAAAGCATTCATCACGCTGTCGCGTTGTGCCTGACTCAAATCACCATGCAATGCATCGCAATCAATCCCGTCCCGTTGCAAGTGCTTGGCAATTTCTTGCGCGTCATTTTTCGTGCGGGTAAAGATAATGGCATACATACTCGGCGCACAGTCTATGATACGACGCAATGTTTCGTAACAATCCTTGGCACGCACCATATAATACTGATGTGATACGGTGTCGGCTCCCTGATTCTTTTTACCGACAGATATCTCCTGTTGGTTTACCAGATAATTGCGGGCAATCCGTTCCACCTCTTTTGGCATGGTTGCCGAGAAAAGATACGTGTTCTTTTCCTTGGGCGTATTACTCAAGATAAAATCCAAATCTTCTTGGAATCCCATGTTCAGCATCTCGTCTGCCTCGTCCAGCACGACGGCAAACACGCTCTCGATGTTAATAGCCTTACGATTCAGCAAATCGACCAAACGCCCCGGTGTAGCCACGACCACGTGTACACCTCTCTGCAAATCTTTGATTTGTCTTTTAATATCCGTACCTCCATACACACACGTCACACGGATATCTTTACGATACTTGGAGTAGTTTTTCAAGTCATTCCCAATCTGCACGCACAATTCACGCGTGGGGCTTAAAATCAAGACTTGAACATTATTCCACTCCGGCTCAATTTTCTGTAACAGCGGCAACCCGAATGCGGCCGTTTTTCCCGTCCCGGTCTGAGCCAATACTACTAAATCGTTCTCTTCTCCTAAAATAACGGGGATTGCTTTTTCCTGTACCGGACTCGGTGTTTCAAACCCTAAATCCGCGATTCCTTTAAGCATCTCCTCGCTTACTCCTAATTCTCTAAATTTTTCCATTAAACTGTTTTAATTTACCCTCTCGATTCTCGATTTTCGATTACAATTAAAAGTTGACGGGCAACTTTTCCAAAGCTTCTTCAATTTTCACTGAAACCATCGTGTGGTTTCCAATCTAAAATCTAAAATCTAAAATCGTAAAATCCGAAATCGCTAGGTTCTGTCTATTTTAATATGTCTCCGCGTATAGGCCGGAGTTTCCTCTAATTCTTTTATCTGTTCCCGCGACAAATCAGCCCGAAGCACCACGTCTGTTTCTTTTAGCAGTTCCTCCACGTAATTGATCGCTCCTTTCTCCAATTCTTTTTTCCTGCCGGGTTCCGTCACTTCCTCTGTCGCCACCGCATTCTTCGGACCGGGAATCGGTATCGTATCCACGTCGTCCATGGGGAATCCCGTGGCTATAATCGTCACGGATATGGCATCACCCAACGATTCGTCGGTTCCCACACCCCATATTATAGCAGCATTATCCCCGACCTCCCGTATGACATACGAGGTGATCTCGTTCATCTCGTCCATCGTGATCTCGTCCGTACCCGACGTGATGTTCAACAATATATCCTTTGCTCCTGCCAAATCATTCTTGTTCAACAAGGGGCTATTCAAAGCATCCGCTATAACCCGGTGCGCCCGTTCTTCTCCGGCTGCCTGCGCCGCCCCCATGATAGCGATACCGCTATCGGTCATCACGGTACGCACATCCGCGAAGTCCACGTTAATGTATCCCGGCAAAGTAATAATCTCGGCAATACCTTTTGCCGCAATATTCAATACATCGTTCGCCTTGCCAAAAGCACAGGACAAAGGTTGCGGTCCGTATATTCTCTGTATTTTCTCGTTATCGATAATGATAAGAGAATCCACGTAATCTTTCATTTTACTCACCCCGACACGGGCTTGTTCCAACCGTTTCGGTCCCTCGAAACGTGCCGGTATCGTCACGATCCCTACCGTCAGGATACCCATTTCCTTGGCAAGTTTGGCTATCACGGGAGCCGCTCCCGTTCCGGTTCCGCCTCCCATGGCTGCCGTGATGAATACCATTTTCGTGTTCACGCTCAACAACCCCCGAATTTCATCCACACTTTCGAGAGCTGCCGCTTCACCGACTTCCGCACGGTTGCCCGCACCCAGTCCGGTTCCCAATTGAATGCGAGTTTTTATCGGGCTCTGGTTCAATGCCTGCGAATCCGTGTTACAAAGCACGAAGTCCACATCACATATTCCTTGCCGGTACATGTATTCGACAGCATTACCGCCACCTCCCCCGACACCGATCACTTTAATAATTGGTGTCGTTATCTCGTACTGATTAAAATTGATCAATCCATCTACCATGACAATACATTTTACATTTCAGAATCCCTGCTCATATCTTCATTGAACATATTTCCTAACTTACGCTTGAACCAGCTATCCACGTCGGGCACCTCGTTCAATCCTCTCTTACGTCCTCTCTCCCGCTCGAACTCCCGGTCATATTCCTCGTTATGCTCACGTATATTCCGTTTCCGTTTGAACAACGGTTCATCATCCGAATCTTCAAATTCCCTCATCTCTTCATCATCCCGCCACGTCTTTCGCTCCCGTTCCTCTCGCTCTCGTGCGGCACGACGTTGTTGGTCTTCCTGTTCCCGACGCATGCGACGATTTTCTTCTACCTGTTGTTTCCGGCGACGTTGTTCTTCCTCGACCTCTTTCGCACTCTCCAATTTCATCTCCAGATCATCTACCCGTTCCACCTTGAATGTAGGCGCCTTCCGTCTAGTGTCCACCGGAGAATTATTAAACCCGGTAGCGATAACCGCCACGTGCAGCTCCTCGTTCAACGACTCGTCTTTTCCGGCTCCCCAGATGACATCTACATCCCGTCCGACCAGTTCTTTCACGTAATCGGTGATTAACGTGATCTCGTCCATCGTGATTTCTTTCGAGCCGTACAACATATTCAGCAATATATTGGAAGCTCCCCGGATATCGTTACTATTCAGCAGAGGGGATTCCAAAGCCATCTGCACGGCTTCCATGGCACGATTCTCTCCTGCCGATTCCCCGGCTCCCATCAGCGCCACCCCGCTATTCCGCATCACGACTTCCACGTCTGCAAAGTCGACGTTCACGAACCCTTTCAAGGTAATGATCTCCGCGATACTCTTTGCCGCTATGGTCAACACGTTATCCGCCATCTCGAAAGCCTTTGACAGCTTCAAGTTACCGTACATATCCCGTAATTTCTCGTTACAGATGATTAACAAGGCATCCACGTATTCCGACAGTTCGTCAACTCCTTCCATGGCTTGTTCCACACGCCTGCGTCCCTCGAAACTAAAAGGAATGGTCACGATACCTATCGTCAGTATCCCCAACTCTCTAGCCTGTTTGGCTATCACCGGGGCTGCCCCCGTTCCGGTTCCTCCCCCCATACCTGCCGTGATGAATACCATTTTCGTGTTCCGTTCGAGTATGGTCTTGATATAATCCAGACTCTCTATCGCCGACTGTTTACCGCGTTCCGGCAAACTGCCCGCTCCACGTCCCTCAGTAAGTTCCTTTCCGATCTGTATTCTATTCTTCACGGGACTGATCCGCAGAGCTTGTATATCCGTGTTGCACACGACGAACTCCACCCCCCGGATACCCTGTCGGCACATGTGATTGACGGCATTGCTTCCGCCTCCCCCGACACCGATTACTTTGATAATCGACTCATCCTGCTCCGGAATCCTCAAATCCAATAACGCATCTTCATTCCACATAGCTGAAACGTGTTATATCATTATTCTTTAAAAAAACTATCAAACCAACCTCTTTTCTTCGTTTCCTTGCGTTCGCAACGCAACAACCCCAGAACCGTCAGATTCTCCGGTGCTTTCAAAGGTGTTTCTTTGGCAGATTTTACCGTCATCACGCTTGCCATACTTATTGGATGTTTTGACAAACGATTCAATAGAGTATCAATTCCTTGCACCCGACTACCTCCTCCTGTCAACAATATACCGTCTTCCAATTCCTTGTAGTAACCGCTTTTCAATATCTGCCAGATCGCCCCTTCCAACAACTCCTCCAAACGGCATTGCTCCACGTGTACCATATCCTGCAAATCAATACAATATTTTGTATCCGGTATCATTATCTTACGACTTTTACACTCGGCTTGTAATGCCATTCCGTATTCGTGTTTCAATTTCTTGGCACTCGCCATGCTCTCGATTGAAAAAGCCGTATTTATATCCCGCTCCACGGTATTGCACCCCAATGGCAATACTTCGTCATACGCGATCATTCCATCCCGGAACACGTGTATTTTCACGCTTTCAGCACCCAGATCGATCAAGGCGAAATCTCTCGCGCCTTTCCGCCCCCGTACTACCAGTGCTTTCTGGGCTGCAGTCGCCGCCGAGTAAAAATTAATTTTCTCTATCCCGGACTCGTTCAATGCTTGGCGTAATCCTTCCAGCATACGCTTTCTCGCGACGTAAACATAAAAATCTATCTCCAACCGCCTCGCTTCACAACCGATCGGCTCACTCTCCGCCTCCCCGTCCAACCAATAACCGAAGGGTACCACGTCCACGATCTCTTCCATATCCAAATTGACATTACCGCGGCATTTCTTTTCCAGCTCCAGTAAATCACTCTCTTCTATTCTTCTCATCCGAGAGAATTTTGACACTTCCCGCTCCTCTACCTGTTGCACCCATTCCCCCGCCAAGGCGATATTCAACGCATCGATATGCATCTCGTGTTCCTGCTTGAATTTATCAAGTAAACGTTGTACACAAGACTTCACCCGAAGCCTATCGACCACCATTCCCCGGTGGATACCTTGAGAAGCAACACTCTCTATTCCGACCAAACGGCATTCTCCCCCGGATGTTTCCCCGAGAGCCATTACCATTTTTTCAGAGCCCATATCTAAAGAAGCTACAAATCCCATAATATCTATTTTTTATTTTCTAACACAAACTACTTGGTTATCAAATTTTAAATTGACTTCCTTGTAATGATTCCAACCTTTTTTAGCGATACCGTTCTTCAAGAACAATATCAGTTTATCCAAGCGCTCCCGGCTATTTTCGACCTTACCGAGTATGATTCTGAAATCACCTACTTTGGGAATCATCACAATATCCTCGTTCGATCTCACGATCAATTGCTCGATGTAGGCATCCAAAAACGAATCGTCCCTCAAGGACATCACGAACGGAGCTAACTTCTCGCACGCGTATTTCTTACTAATATCACCGGTTGCAACAACAACCCTGGAAGTAAACTTAGAAGACAACGGCATTACTTTCCCGTCACTATCAACGTAGTAACCCTCACCCGTCATTACTCTCAAAACAGGTTCACGTTGCTTGATACTCACATGGATATAGCCGTCTAAACTGTAGTAAACCTGAGCCGATTTTATCATCGGATTTTTGACAAGTATCCTTTCCAAACTATCTTTATTTACTGCCATAATACTTTTGTTCGTTATGTCCCCATACCCCTTCTTTATCGCTTTCATGATATCCTCCTCGTCCACGAACATATTAACATCCGTATTCTTGACAGCAATCCGCACCCCTCTACATGTTACCTCCCCCAATTTTGTCGCCACAAAGGTAAGCACAATTATCAGGTAAACAAGCAAAATGCAAGATAATATGTATGGTAGTACGCGTTTCATCAATGATTTGCTGTATTAAACATATCAGTAAATACCGGAATAAAGCGGTCTATATCCCCGGCTCCCATGGTCACGAAGAGTCCGTCCGTCACGTGTTCTCTCACGTATGCCGGAAAGTCTTCTTTCGTCACCCGAACACAAGGCACGGACAAACGATCGGCTATCAGAGCCGAAGTTACCCCCGGTATAGGTTGTTCCCGTGCCGGATATATATCCAACAATATCACTAAATCCGCCAGACTCAAACTCTTCGCGAAATCCGGATAGAAATCGTTCGTCCGCGAATACAGGTGAGGCTGAAAAGCAACAATCAACTTCTTCTCCGGCCACATCTCCCGTACAGACGAAAGCGATGCCTCAATCTCCCGCGGGTGATGGGCATAATCATCCATGTACAGAACTCGATCCGTTTTCGCGTGTATATCAAATCGTCTTGACACTCCTTTGAACAAAGGTAAAGCATCCCGAATTTCCTCGGCAGTCACCCCCGCATGCAAAGCCACAGTGATTGCCGCCGTAGCGTTCTCCACGTTCACACGTCCCGGGAAACACAATCGCAAATCCCGAATTTCGATATCTTTCCCGATATAATCAAATAAAAAACTACCGTTATCTACCCGTAAACGGTCGGCATAATAATCCGTTTTCTCTCCTGCCGCGTAGTGTCCGGTAATTTCCCGCCTTTTCAATTCCAAACCTTTTCTCAAGAAAAGTTGCCCCCGAGTTTGTAAGGCAAACTCCTCGAAGGCTTTCAACAATTCCTCGTGAGTCCCGTATATATCCAGATGATCGGCATCCATGGCTGTAATCACCGCTATTTCCGGATGCAGATGCAAAAACGACCGATCATACTCGTCCGCCTCGATCACCACGTAATCCGATTCCTTGTCAATCAACAAGTTCGTTCCATAATTAGAAGATATTCCCCCTAAAAAAGCACTACATCCGACATGTGAATTTTTCAGCAAAAACGCCAACATCGTCGTCGTCGTCGTTTTCCCGTGCGTCCCCGCTATACAAAGAGCTTTTTTGCTTCGGGAAAGAAACCCCAACACCTCCGCACGTTTGTGCAAAGCGTAGCCATTATCCCGGAAGAAACTCAATATTCGGTTCTCTTTCGGCACGGCAGGCGTGTACACCACAAGCGTGTGCGTCTTATCCCGAAATACCTCCCCAATTCTTGCCTCATCATCCTCGTACGTGATATCAAATTCCTCCTCATCGGTCATCTTTCTCGTCAAAGGTGATTCTGTCTTATCGTACCCGGCCACGTGATATCCCATAATCTTGAAATAACGCGCCAAGGCACTCATACCTATCCCCCCGATTCCCACAAAATATATTGCTTTTACATTATCAATATCCATAATTTTAGATTTTAGCTTGCCCACTATTTATAATCTTCAAGATTTCGTTCGCGATAATCTCATCCGAATCTTTCATTGCTAACGCCAAGATATGATCGGACAAAACTTTGCGTTCGGTATCGTTCTTTAATAAATCTTCCATCACATCACCCAGACGTTCGACGACCTCGTTATCTTTTACCATAACGGCAGCTTGTTTATGGACCAGAGCCATCGCATTCTTGGTTTGGTGATCTTCCGCCACGTTCGGCGAAGGCACCAGAACAACAGCTTTTCCCAGCAAACACAATTCTGAAATCGTTCCGGCTCCCGCCCTTGCCACCACAAGATCAGCGCAAGCATACGCCAAATCCATACGTTTCAAGAAAGGCATAAACTTCACGTTCTCCGGCAAACGCTCTTTCAACTCCGCTTCCAGTTGCTTGTGGTAATAACTACCGCACTGCCAGATTACCTGCACGTCTTCCCATCCGGCAATACGTTCCAACCATCGCACCATAGCCTTATTAATCGATCCGGCACCAAGACTACCCCCGGTTACAAGCACAGTCTTTTTCTTCGGGTTCAAACCGTAAAAAACAATACCTTCTTCCCGTTCTCCCAAGGCATTCAACAAATCCTTCCGCACGGGATTACCCGTGAATATAATTTTCTCTTTCGGGAAAAAACGTTCCATCCCCTCGTAAGCCACACAAATCTTCTCGGCTTTCTTCGCCAATAGTTTATTGGTCACCCCGGCATAAGAGTTCTGCTCCTGCAATACCAAAGGCACTCCCGCGTTCGCCGCCACCCGACCGATAGGACCACTGGCGTATCCCCCGACTCCTACCACGACATCCGGCTTGAACTCTTTCACGATTCGTTTGGCTTTCCGCAGACTTCGCCAAAGGTTCCACGCCACTTTCAAGTTATTCAACGTCAATTTCCGTTGCAACCCGCGAACAGGCAAACCCACGATTCGATATCCCGCCTCAGGTACTTTCTCCATCTCCATCTTACCCTCTGCCCCCACGAACAGAATATCAATATCTTTATCCAAACGCTTTAAAGCATTTGCTATCGAGAGTGCCGGGAATATATGCCCTCCTGTTCCTCCTCCGCTGATAATCACCTTTTTCATAGTATTCTATTTCTTTATATTTCTTCTTCCGTCGTTGCCACTTTCAGCTTCTCTTTCGCTTCCCGCTCCCCCTCTTCAGAGAAGGTATGACTGACACTCAATATCATCCCGAATGCCGCACTCGTGAATAACAGGGAAGTTCCCCCCATACTTACCAGCGGCAAAGGCTGTCCGGTCACGGGGAACAAGCCCACGCAAACCCCCATGTTTATTAAGGCCTGCAATACAATACACAAACCCAACCCGGTCACCAGCATTGCCGGGAACATTCTCGTGCATCGTCGCACGATCACCCCCACACGATAGAGTATGATCAAGTATAATAGCATAACCACCCCGGCCCCCCCCAATCCGTATTCTTCTACAATTATCGCGAAAATAAAATCAGAATAGGGATGCGGCAGAAAATTACGCTGTACACTGGTTCCCGGAGCCACCTTGAACAATCCGCCTCGTGCCACGGCTATTTTCGCTTGATCCGATTGATAAGAATCATCTTTATTCGCTTTCGAGGGAACAAAAAATGCCTCCAATCGGCTTTTCACCGTCAACAGACGCCCGACCTTGCCCAATTGTTTCTCCGGCACAATAAAAAGTGCCGCCACAAGCAATACGACAAGCAATACAAGTCCCCCGATAATCTTACTGAATGTCTTCAAACTCAACCGTCCCACGAATAGCATAAACAAACAGACTCCTCCCAACAATGCCGAAGTAGAAAAGTTCTCCATAAAAATCAAGAAAAGTATCGGGACTACCCACAACATCCGCAATAACACATTGTCATCGCATCCTTTTTCGGTCTGTTCAAACGCGATTGCACGGGCACAAAATATGATTACCGCTAATTTCGCGAACTCCGACGGCTGGAATGAAATTCCGAATATCTTTATCCACCGCTCCGTGTCGTTCAACGTGGCACCCATTACTTTTGCCAATACCAGAAAACCAAAAGAAGCCAATAGAATAAACGTGGCAAAAGACAATAAATATTTATAATGGCAAGATTGCGTGAGCAAGATAACCCCATAACAGCCCACCAACAAGAAAAGCTGTTTTAACAGGTAAAAGCTGGTATCTCCCCCGCGCACGCGGAAAGCCAGACTTCCCGTGGAAGAATACACGACCAATAACGAGATCAGCATTAAAGCTATAACCACGATTCCCAATATCCTGTCGCCCTTCAAACTCAGCTTGTTAATTATCCTGCCCATTACAATTTACGATTTATGATTCACAACTTCTTCAATCACAGAACTCCTTGAGTTCTCTCACTTTTTCTTTAAACAATTCCCCCCGGTTCTCGTAATTTTTGAATAAATCAAAACTGGCACAACAAGGAGAAAGCAACACGACATCGCCACTCACGGCACGGGTTGATGCCACTTTCATGGTATCCTCCAAGCTATGCGTATCCACCACCTCACAAATTGGAGAAAAGGAGTCTATCAATTTCTTATTGTCTACCCCCATGCAGATTAATAATTTTACTTTTTCCCGTACAAGGTCAAACAACACGCTATAATCATTTCCTTTATCCGTTCCCCCGGCAATCCATACTACGGGGGCATGCATACTATCCAACGCGTACCATGTCGAATCCACGTTCGTTGCCTTCGAATCATTTATATAAGTCACCCCCTCGATGACTTCAACCGTTTCCAAACGGTGTTCCACCTGCGGGAATGTCGTCAATCCCTTTCTCAAATTCGCATCACTGACACCCGCCTTCAAGGCTGCCAATATAGCTGCCATCGCGTTATACACGTTATGCCGTCCCTGTATCGTAATTTCTTTCTTGTCAATGCAGAAAGTCCGTTCCCCCCATCGGGCAATCACGGTATTCCCGTCCATATACGCGTTCAAACGATTATCTGCCGAATAGGTAAACCCGGCTGCCTCCGGTACGATGTTTTCCTGTTCGACACGTTCCCGTACCACGTCACAGTCATACCCGTAGATAAACAAATCTTCCGCCCTCATGTTATTCAAGATACGGAATTTAGAACGAGCATAGTTCTCGAACTTATAATCATAACGGTCTAAATGATCAGGAGTAATATTCGTCAATATCGCTGTATCACACCGGAAGCGGAACATCCCGTCCAACTGGAAACTGGACAACTCCACCACGTACACGCGATGCAGATTATCCGCCACCTGTGCCGCCAGACTATTCCCGACATTCCCTGCCAACCCCACGTCATACCCGGCTTCTTTCAATATATGATACAACAACAACGTGGTCGTCGTCTTTCCGTTGCTTCCCGTGATACAATACATTTTTGCATCCGTGTGCCGTCCGGCAAACTCGATTTCCGAAATCACCTCGATCCCCCGTTCCCGCAAACCGACTATCATCGGTAATTTATCCGGTATCCCCGGACTCTTTACCACGATATCGGCAGTAAATATCTTTGTTTCGGTATGTTGCCCCTCCTCGTACTCTACACCCAACTCTTCCAATACTTCCTTGTACTTGTCAGCCAATTTCCCTTTATCTGATAAGAAAACCTCGTATCCCAACTTTTTCCCTAACCGGGCAGCCCCCGCTCCGCTTTCTCCTCCCCCTAAAATAACCAAGCGTTTCATATATTTATGATTTACGATTTATGATTTACAATTCTTCAATCTAAAATCATAAATCCGAAATTATTAAACTTACCGAATCTTTAATGTCACTATTGTTATCACAGCTAACGCTATTCCCACAATCCAGAAACGAGTCACGATCTTCGGCTCCGGAATACCCTTCTTCTGAAAATGATGATGCAGAGGCGACATCAGAAATATTCTCCGTCCCTCTCCGAACTTTCTCTTCGTGTACTTGAAATAGCTTACCTGCATGGCTACCGACAAATTCTCCACGAGGAATATACCACAAAGGATCGGAATCAATAATTCTTTATGAATCATGATAGCGAATACCGCGATAATACCTCCCAATGACAAACTTCCCGTGTCGCCCATAAAGACTTGTGCCGGATACGAATTGTACCACAAGAATCCGATCGTGGCACCGATAAAGGCAGCAATAAATACCACCAGTTCCCCGGAATGTGGGATATACATGATATTCAGGTAATCGGCATACACCATGTTACCCGAAACATACGCCAGTATCCCCAACGTGGCACCGACTATCGCGGACGTTCCCGTCGCAAGACCGTCAAGCCCGTCCGTCAAGTTTGCCCCGTTCGACACGGCTGTCACGATAAATATCGTGATCAAGATAAACACGATCCATCCGATCGGTTCGGCATATTTCCCGAAAAGAGCCCCGAACCAAGCGTAATCGAACTCGTTATTCTTGAAGAATGGAATAGTTGTTCTGGTCGATTTCACGTCTTTCGTCAACAAGGTTTTACTATTCTCCTCGGAGAATCCCTCATCTACCGTACTTGTCACTACACCCACTTCCGACAACATAGCTTTCTCGCGAATCACCACGTCATCGCTCACGTACAAGGTCACCCCCACGATCAATCCCAAACCGACCTGCCCGATCACCTTGAAACGTCCTTTCAATCCCTCCTTGTGCTTTCTAAATACTTTGATATAATCATCCAGAAAACCGATCAACCCGAGCCACACCGTAGCCACAAGCATCAATTGGATATACACGTTATCCAACCGCGCAAACAAAATCACGGGTATTAATATCGCCAACAGGATAATAATCCCTCCCATCGTTGGGGTTCCTTTCTTCTGCATCTGCCCTTCCAGTCCGAGATCGCGAATCTCCTCTCCAACCTGCTGTTTTTGCAAAATACGGATAATCCGCTTTCCAACCACCGTGGCTATCAACAAAGACAAAATCACGGCACAAGCCGATCGGAATGTGATATACTGGAACATTCCGGCCCCGGGAAAATCAAACTGCTCTAAATAATCGAAAATGTGGTAAAACATGACACTACAACTTAAATATTTCCTTTATAATCTCTTTATCATCAAAATGATGTTTCACTCCTTTTATTTCCTGATAATCCTCATGTCCTTTACCGGCAACCAGCACAATATCGTCCGGTTTTGCCAGCATCAGTGCCGTACGTATCGCCTCCTTCCGGTCGGTTATCGCCAACACCCAATCACGGGCATCCTCCGGTACTCCCGCACGCATATCCTCTATAATCGCCGTGGGTTCCTCGCTTCGAGGATTGTCGGAAGTCAACACAACCCGGTCGCTCAATCGACAAGCCACCTCCGCCATCTCCGGACGCTTCGTCCGGTCACGGTCACCACCGGCACCGACCACGGTAATCACCTTACCGTCTTTTTTCAACCCGCTGATTGTCGATAACACATTCTCCAAAGCATCCGGCGTGTGGGCATAATCCACGATCGCCATAATTCCATCCCGGGACAGAATTGTTTCAAATCGTCCCGACACCGGAACCAACATACTCATCACGGGCAACAACTCTTCTTTCTCGAAGCCTAACAAGCGAGCCGCAGAATACACGGCAAGCAAATTATATGCGTTAAAATCTCCCGTAAACTTTGTCCAAACCTCACTCCCGTCCAGCAATAATAACATGCTGTCCAAATGGCGTTCCAATATTTTACAATTAAAATCCGCCATACGCTTGCAGGAGTAAGTATATTTACGTGCTTTCGTGTTCTGCAACATGACCATACCATTCTTGTCGTCCGCATTCGTCAACGCGAAAGCCTTCGCGGACAAACGATCGAAAAATCCCTTCTTCGCCTCGATATACGCCCGAAACGTTTTGTGGTAATCCAAATGATCGTGTGTAATATTTGAAAATATAGCACCGTCAAAATCCAAACCGCTAACACGTCGCTGATCCGCCGCATGGGAACTCACCTCCATAAAACAATATTCGCACCCCTCGTCCACCATACGCCGCATCAGTGAATTAATCTCCAATGCATCTGGTGTCGTATGTGTAGCATGTACTTTCTCGTCCCCCACGTAATTACAAACCGTCGATAACAAACCGGCTTGTTTACCCGACAACCGTGCCACCTCGTACAGCAATGTCGCCGTTGTCGTCTTCCCGTTCGTTCCGGTCACCCCGACAAGTTTCATTTCCCGCGACGGATGCCCGTAATAAGCGGATGCCATCCATCCCAACGCATCCGATGAATTCGCCACCTTTACCACGGTTACCCCGTCCGGTAGGCTTTCCGGCACATCTTCACAAATCACGCCAACCGCACCCAAGGCAACCGCCTTGCCGATAAATGCATGCCCGTCAACACTAACACCCCGCTGGGCAACAAATACATCCCCTTTACCAACCTTCCGGGAATCGAAATGAATCGCGTGTATCTCTACACCCGAATCCCCTTGCACAATCTCACAAGCTATCCCTTCTAACAAATCCCTTAATTTCATTGCTCTAAATTATTATCTTTTCAATCTAAAATCTAAAATTTTAAATCTAAAATTACTTCAGTACTATCCCTACATAACTTCCCTTCTGCACCCGCTGCCCCGGTGTCAACGATTGACTGCTTACGGTACCCGCTCCGCTCACCCCGACTTTCAGCCCGCTATTCTCCAGCAAGTATAAGGCATCCCGTAAACCCATCCCTTTCACGTTCGGCACCACGGAGAAATCCACGCTCCGGGCTTTCAGTTCAAACTCCTTCCCCTCTTTATCCCGTGACGTCATCACCCAATCGGCATTCCCCGCCTCGTCCGTCACGTCAATACCCAACTCGTCATATATAGCCAAAAAATCATCCTTCAACCCATTCTGACTGATAGGCAGAGTCTGGTCTATTTCTTCCTCCTGCTCATCGTGCCTCATCAATGACGCCATTGAATATACCTTGTCGGCAATCTCCCGGAACACATTTCCCGAAACCACATTACCGTAATATCCCACCGACGTGGAGGGATTATCCACCACGACAATACACGAGTACAGAGGTTTGTCTGCCGGAAAATATCCCACGAAACTTGCCCGATACTTCGGCTCCGCCTTGTACCCCTTTTTCCCTGCCGCCACCTTTGCCGTTCCTGTTTTACCCGCTATCTTACAAGCTGCATTTTTCAGATTTTTGGCAGTTCCGTTCTCCACGACCCCCTCCATCATCTGTCGCATATAAGCCAGCGTCTGCTTGCTGCATATTTTATTCATAGCCACCTCAGGCTCAAAACGCTCTATCACCCGGCTACCCTCCCGGATCTCTTTCACGATACGGGGTTTCATTTTCTTGCCGTCATTTGCCAAAGCATTGTAAAACGCCAACACTTGTAACGGAGTCACCTGCAACTCGTACCCGAAACTCATCCACCGCAAAGAAGTACCGCTCCACGACTTATCCGTGGGATACTTGATATAAGGCTCCGCTTCCCCCACTATATCAATACCCACCTTTCGGTTCAACCCCATCGCGTACAAACGGTTCACGAATTTTTCCGGTTGCTCGCGATAATGTTCATATACCAGTTCCGTGATTCCATTCAGAGAACGCTCGAAAATAGACTGTACGGTTACTTTCCCGATAGGAGTTCTGGACTCCCGTAAAGTTACCCCGTTATGCGTGTATATCCCTTTACCCAAATCTATCGTGTCCGTGGGCAGCACGTACCCGTCCTCCAACAGGGCTACCATAGTAGCCGCCTTGATTACCGACCCCGGTTCGGCAGCATCACCGATCGCGTTATTCAACACCTCACGGTAACCCGTTGCCGTTTTCGACACATTCGCAATTGCCTTGATATCCCCCGTCTTCACGTCCATTAAAATAGCCGTACCGGCATTCGCCTTATAATATTCCAACTGGCGAGTCAATGCCCCTTGCACGATATCTTGACAATCCACGTTTATAGTCGTCACCACATCATTCCCGTCTATCGGTTCATCTACCGTCACGGAAATCCACCTTCCGGACATCATTTGCCGGTAACTCCTTCCCGGCACCCCGCGCAATTGTTTCTCGAAAGCTCCCTCAAGCCCCACGCGCCCCTCGAAAGTTCCATCTTCCGCCTCATTCAGATATCCCACGGTACGATACGCCAAATCTCTATGCGGCTGCAACCGCACATTCTCCCGTTCGAGAATCAAACCGCTTCGGGTACCTCTCTCCCGAAAAATAGGAAATTTCTTAACCTTCATCAATTCGGTGTAAGAAATTTTCTTCTTGTTTATCAACAGATAACGATTAGCCTTCGCCCCGTATTTCCCTTTCCACAACTTTTGCCTGTATTCTGAAGCGGGAGCATCCCCGAAAAACCGCGACAGGCAAATTGCCAGACTATCCACTTTTCTTTTAAACAATGTATCCGCCACCGCCACGCAATCAAACCTTAACGAATAATACGGCACAGAACTCGCCAGAATACGTCCGTCATCGGCATATATATTTCCCCGAATCGGGGCTACCGTAAAATCTTTCCTTGAAACATTCTGCACCTGCTTCCTCAACTCATCCCCTTTCCACACCTGAACGTACAAAGCCTGCACCACGATCAACACCGCAATCCCGATCACCACCAGGTAAACAAGCCCCAGTCGTCCAGCCAACTCATGTTTCATCGAAGATGCCATATTCCTAAATTAGTCTATAAGGTTCATAAAGTTCTTAAAGTTTATAAAGTCCACAAGCCAATAAGATTTATCGACAGTTTCGACTGTCGTCAATATAACACTCCGCAGGGATCTACTAACCTTAGGAACCTTACAAACCTTATAAACTTTACAAACTCTTTTCATCTTTCAATCTTTATCGGCGGTTCCTTACTCTGCACCAGATCCAACCCGGCTTCTTTCACCCGTCTTTCCACCTCCGACGGCACACTGATGCGCATCAATTCCGACGAGGTTGTTACCGATTCAAAGCGCAGGTCGCTCAATTCTTTCTCCAACGCCACCTTTTTCATAAACAATTTCTCTGTATTATACCCGTTCGCTATGTATAAAATACCAAGCAATGTCAGAAAAAGAATAAAAACCATATTTCGGCGCAACACGGTATCGGCAAGCAACCGTCCGTCCAACACCTCTTTCATGGACTCGGCAAGTACCTCCTTCTGTTCCTGCGAAGGAGATACAAAATCCTTTACTTTCTTCTTCTTGAACCACTTCATACCCTTACTATATTTTTTCCGCGATTCTCAATTTAGCACTTCTGGCCCTCGGATTACGTTCGATCTCTTCATCCGATGGCACGATCACTTTACGGTTCACCAACTCGAAATTCCGTTTCACGTGTCCGTAAAAATCTTTCTCGATCTTTCCCTCGAAATTCCCACTCTTCAAGAAATTTTTCACGATCCGGTCTTCCAGTGAATGATAGGTAATCACTACCAATCGTCCCCCCGGACGCAATGCCAACTCCGCTTGCTGCAACATCTCTTTCAATGCATCCAATTCCCCGTTTACCTCTATACGCAACGCTTGATACACTTGTGCCAAATACTTCTTTTCCTTTTGTTTCGGGACACGAGGCGCAATCACTTGCAAAAACTCTTCCGAACGTCCAATCGGCCTCTCCTCCCGTGCTTTGATTATCAAGCTGACCAACCCGCGGGCATTATCTACTTCACCATACTCCCGGAATACCCGAATCAGCTCCTCCTCGCTGTACGAATTTAATATATCCGTTGCTTTCAATCGTCCTCTCCGATTCATGCGCATATCCAGTTCCGCGTCAAAACGAAACGAGAATCCCCGCCCCGCCTCGTCAAACTCGTGTGACGATACCCCCAGATCGGCTAATATACCGTCTGCATTATCATACCCACAATACCGCAAAAAATTCCGCAGATACCGGAAATTATGATTCACGAAAATAAACCGACTATCATCCGGCACGTTTGCCAACGCATCAGAATCCTGATCAAATCCTATCAGGCAACCGCCTCCCAAGTGTCTTAATATCTCCCTCGAATGACCACCACCTCCGAAAGTCAAATCAAGATATACCCCCTCCGGGTCTATATTCAACCCGGAAACGGACTCTTCCAACAAAACCGGCACATGATACAACGATTCCATATCTTCTAAATTTAATTTCTTACCCTTGAACCCTCATTTTCAATACATCACAATCCTAAATTCCCGAAATTCAATTTATCCGTCAAAAGTACAAATTCCTCCGTACTCATCGCCCCCTCTTCGTACTTTATTTTATCCCAAATTTCAATCTTCGAATCCAAACCCACCAACACGATCTCGTCACCCTCTATCGCTACCTGCTCAAGCATCTTGCGAGGAATCAGAATACGTCCGTTAGCATCCAGTTCCACCTCCAGCGCTCCATGAAAAAAACCTCTCCGGAACCTCATATGCTCTTGATTGAACGGGCTCAATTTAGCCCGCAATTCTTCGACCAGCCGCAACCATTCGCCCTTGGGATAAACATCTATACATGTCTCGAAAATATTCCGCTGCAACACGAAAGAACCCTCCTGCCCGGCCTGCATTTCCTTGCGAAAAACAGCCGGAACAACCAAGCGTCCTTTGCTATCCAACTTACATGTATAATCTCCTATAAACGACAACATATTCTTCATCCAATTTAGTGATGTAAAGTTATTAAAATATTTCCCACTTCAAACCACTTTCTCCCACTTTTTTATTGTTAAAATTATAACAATTTAAAATACAAGCATTTAAACACACAAAGATACAAAACAAAGGGTGCGTTAAACGCACCCTCGTTCTCAAATTACCCTACCGTCAAACTCACGCTATTCGAACAGACCTTTCCGCCCTTCTTCATCGCGAAACAATAGGCTTTCACGTTCTCCGCCGACCAATTTTCAGGCAGCGCATAACTCGTGCTTCCACCTTCACCCCGGACTCGCAATGCCACCAATCTAGCCCGTTGCACTTCTGTTTCATACAACACGGCATACACCAAGTCATCACCGGCAGCATATCCCTCTTCCGCTTCTTCAGCCTCCTGCACGAACGCATACTTACTCGCGTCCGAATCATACGTCACGGAAACTTTCGGCGTATTCCTGATTCCGGCAGCCACTAGCATCCGGGCATAATCCACCGTTACCGCGTAATCCTCATCAACACTCACGCATCCCATATTCAAAGAAACGAATGCGTTGGAAGTCGTTCCGCTCCCGATCCCCCGAAACCCTTTCTGCACCACGGGCAGCAGCCAACGCGACAATTCGATCAACGCCTTCATCTTCGCCCGTTGAGTCAACACCTCCGGGGTCGGATTGTCCTTTCTCGAAAAAATCTTCGCTCTAGCGATATTCTGCTTGTTCATGTAACACATCGTCACGTTACCAACCGACTTCGTTACCTTTCCTAATAAATAAGAATTAAATTTTGCCATAACAATAAAATTTAAAAATGAATAAATAAAAAAATAAACACTCGATTTCTATCTGTAAATCTAAAATCGTAAATCTAAAATCATAAATCAGTAATACCTCATCCAATCCGGTAACCGCAATGCCGGTCCGGGATCCACCTTTCTCTCCGTCACATCCGAATGCCCCACAATTTCGTCAATAGGATAACAGTTTGTCAAAACCCCGCACACCTCTGCCAGCACCCTTTCCTGCACCTTAGTATACTTATGCCAATAAGTTTTTTCCCGTCCCGACTCATCAACATACACATCCTCAAAAGACACAACCACCCCGCACTCCGCCACAAATTTTCCCCCTTCCTGCCGAAGCTGTCCCAGATTATCCAACTCTATCCCCAACGAACAATAATTCAACCCGCTCCGTCCCGCGTACCGACTTCTCCCGGCATGCCAAGCCACAATATTAAACGGCACCAACTGAACTACTTCTCCCGCCCTCCCGATTACCAGATGAGCCGAAGCCCCCACATCCGGTCTTGCCAGATAACGAGCCGATGACATAACACTAGCCCCCGCCGTATAATGCAATATAATCATATCCGGTCCGGCAATAACCTGTGTATTCTTCACGCAATCCACGCGAATCACCCCATCCCCCACCAATCGGTGTTTTACAATTGAAAATCCCATATATCAACAATATTAAATCAATAATCTAAAATCGTAAATCATAAATCTAAAATCAGCGTCTGCCTTTTGCGAGGGTCATCAAAATTTTCTCCCCACTTCTCCCGACCACGTATCCGCCCAACCCAATCTCCAACAAATCCCAAAAGCGGGAAGTATCCGATAGAATCGATATATTCGTGAACGTACCTATCAGAATCACCGCGGCAAACGTCAGCATCACCAAAGGCCGCCACGACCGTTGCAACCAATTCCCCTTCCCCTCCTCCTGCAACAACGCTGCCCGTACCCGCAACAACTCCTTTTCTCTTTCCAGCAACAAGCGCAACACGTCAGCCTCCAGTTGTTTCTTCTCACGAGCAGGCAATGTCAGCCGTTCCACCAGTCCACTCACGGCGTCCGCCACGCTCGTTATCGGATTCAACCCGCTCATAAACAGATGTATTGAGAATTTGAATACTTCGTTCCCTCTTCCGACACGAAGAAACAATACAAATGTACCTTCACGCCCTCCTTCCGTTCTACTCGAAAACTTGCACGCTCATCCCTCCGCCGGGCTTCCACACCCTCCACGACCATCGGCACAAATTCCCGATTCCCGTAAATCACGATCACCCCCAACCGGTCGTCCATCTCGGCACACACCTTTCCCGTCCCGTTATTCCAGTATAATTTCACCCGTCCCTCCTGATCCATCCTTCCTTCCAAATCATACACGCTCTGCCTCGTCCCTGCCGAAAAATGCATCTGCGAAAAATCCCCGATTCTACCATCTCCCTTGAACGCCTTCATGTTCAATTTCATGTGTAGAGCGTACCCGTTAACCGCGATTCCCGCCGCCGACTCGTTCCAGATTTTCCTGATAGGAGTTTCTTTCACCCGACAGTAAAATTCCACGGCAACTCTAAATTTCGAGCGCACCAATTCCTGCTTCTCTGTTTTCGGATTCCTCACCTCCGACGGCAAAGCCCTCATGTAAGGTTTCCCGCCCCGTTCACAAAAGACGACATTCCCGACTCGTCCTCTTAGTTTCAAAACACTACTCAATTTTGCCATAACTTTTTTCTTTTAAATGATTACTACAAATCACCTCGATTTGCGAATGCAATATTAGTGCATCCCCATAACTCACTTACTACACCTAATTATTAATTCATAACAATTCCCCGTAACCCCTTATCCATCACCCTCGCTTCCAAAAATAAAAATTGCCAATCGAGCCCCCCCTTCCAGGTATCACCCGATCGGCAATCTCTAAATCACAGTATCAATTCACCTTCTCCTCCACGCACCCCTATCATCCGCTTCCTTCAAGATAGCGGCAATCATCCGCTTCAAAAAAGGCGTCAACTCTCGTTTACGATCAAAAAACTGTTCCCGCAATTGCTGGTAATTCGAGATATCCTCCCCAAACACCTCTTTCATCATCCCCACCAGTTCCTTCTCCCCCAACGCATCCCCCGTGGGCGAATACAACTCGTCCACCAGCACCAACCCCTCGATCAACTCCATAATCATCATTTTGTACTTCTTCGACTTCCACCGAACAATAACCCGAGGTTCTTTCCTGTCCCCATCTGCCTTCCTACACTCCTCCCGTTCACGTGACCAACGCCCTTCTTCCTCCACCAATTTTAACGCCACACGAATATAACAACAAGTACAAGCCCCATTTTTTCCCAAAAGCGCCATCATCAACCACGACACGCTCTAACCAATATTCCAACCCCATCCTAGCCCTTGCCAACATCCTTTCCCGCACCCCGGCATCATTTTCCGCCTCGCTTGCCTTCCTCAAATCTCCAGCGAACTCCCGAATGGCCTTTATATACCTCTCTTCTTCAAAACACACGCCCAAGCCTTCCGCCAACAAAGCGAAAAAACTCGTTTCCAATAATCTTTTCATTGTTACAAATTTAAATTATAAAAACAAAAAGCCCCGGGCACACTTCGCCCGAGGCATATCATTAATCTCTCAATCATCAATCACAAAATCATCAATCGTAAATCATTTAAATCTCGCCTCCCCCTTCTCCCAATCCACCCACAAATCCTTATCATACCGCCAACTATCCACCAACGCCTCCTCGTACCTTTTGCCCGAAAACACCAACAACACGGCCCCCGGCTCTTCCGCCTTAATACAATTTCCATACCCCTCCGGCACACAAACAATCTCACTTCTCCCCTCCAATAAATGAAACACCTCCGCCTTCAAATCCACACTCGGACGCTCCCAATCATCAATCTTCACCAACCCTATCGTGAATGCCCCCTTCACACAATAAAACCATTTCTTCTCGAATTGATGCGCATGCCATCCCCTCACGACATTAGCATCCGGATGATGGATAAAATAAAACCTCTCCACTCCTTCAAAATCAAAACCGTTCAAAGAAGAAATTACCCCTCGGTAATCCGTGAAAATCTCTCCCTCGACAACTTTTATATCACTCATATTCTACCTAATTTTACCAACAACAAAAACTTCACGAGAAACACCTGCCGCCTAATTCTCGACGGTTGCTTCACAAGCCTGTAAGCCCATTCCAAACCATGCTCTACCCACCACCTCGGGGCCCTTTTCACGTTTCCCGTGTAAACATCAAAACTCCCCCCCAATCCTTGATAAATAGCAGGATGACGTTCTAACATCTCCTCCATCAACAACTCCTGTTTCGGGGAACCCATCGCTACAAATACCACGTCAGGCTTTTTCTCCGCGACATCCTCAATCAATTTCATCCTCTCCTTCTCCGTACGAATATATCCATCACGATAAGCCACTATTCGAATCCCCGCAAACTCCTCCTTCAACTTACTCACCGTCGCCTCTATCACCTCCTGCTTCCCCCCCACCAAATAAAACGTTTTATTCTCCCGGTACATCGAAGCTATAATTTTCAACCACAACTCACATCCCGGAATCTTCACCACATCTCTATACCCCTTCTTCTTCATCGCCATCACCGCCCCAATCCCATCACAATACCCGATATTCCGATTTATAATTCCCCTAGTCTGTTTAGTCGCATGCAATATTTTTTCAGCATTAATAGCTACAAGAATACCTTTATGCGCATCCACATAATCCAACAATTGCTTTTCGGAGTTAAAAGCAAAAGTCTCAATCCCGTTCAACGAAACTTTATTCATGTATATTTACAAATTTCAGATTCTATCTTTCTGCTCGTTCTTATTTCCTCATTAAACACCATAATCGACTTTTCTATCCATCGACAAAAACACTATATTTTCAAAAATGTAGCGTTTCCCGAACTCAACTTCCCAATAATCGATATAACACAAATTAATAAAACCATTCCTATTCCTACTATCGGTTATATATTCTCAATAAGCACAAATTATTTTTTTACCATATAAAATAATGGAACCTTAGCATTAGGTAATTTATATATATCCTTATTCAATACAAATTCAACAGGACGTTTTATCTTAGATAAAATAAATGGTCGAAATAATTTCTCTACTTGAATTTCATCATAAACATCTGTAATAACATTTATTTTTAAACATCCATCATCTTCTATAACTTGATATTGCAAAATATTTACATCATCATCAAATGCATAAGTAAACCACAATACTGACACTTCTTTTCCATCAATATCCTTCACGAAATAAGTATTCCTTCCAGATACTCCTTCTATACGAAATAATGTCCTTCCACACTTGCATTTTTCAGTAATCAATCTTTCCCCTAATGCAATATCCCCAACTTTATATCTAATAAACGGAAATGCCTTATTTTTCACCGCTGTTAAAATAATTTCATTATTAATAATTTCAACAGTAGACATTTCATGCAAAATATGAAGACCCGCATGTTCACGACATTCGAAAGTAAATACATCACCATCATGAGCTCCATATTGATCAAATAATTCACAATTGCAATATTTCTTTGCCAAAAAATAATTTGAATTTATTCTATTCTCACTTGTTGTAAATATACCTTTTAAATGAAGATAAATATCTTTTGTTTTAAGAAAACGTAGAAACTGATTTATTGAAGAAGAATAGCCATAAATAAATTTTATTTTTTTATTTACTATCAATTCATACATCTCTGTCATCTGCCTCTCTGTCATATCAAATGAACTAAATGTATAGAAATTTGATAATCTATGATAAATTTTTTTTACAATACTTTTTTTTGCATTATCATATCCCATTAACATTAACATCTTGTCATAAGGCTTTAGACCACACATGCGATGCATTATCCAATGATTAGGCCACATAGCCAATGCTGAGTCTTTACTTGCAGGATACCTAAAAGGAACATTTGTTGATCCACCTGTAGATGTATAATTATAAATTTCAGACTTTATTTCTGGATAATATTTTCTCAAATCTTCTTTAGTCATAATTGGCACATTCTCCCAAACAACATGAGTTAAATCATGATAATCAAATCCTTTTTCATCCAAAAAATTTCGATATTGAAAGTTATTTTGCACATGAAACTGGAAGATTTTCATTGCATTTTCCCGCATCTCATGTCTAATTGTATCCTCATTTCCTTTATACTGAATTTCTAAATTTCGTTTATAGATGGAATTTAAATTTCCTCGACGAATTAAAGACATTAAAAACACTCGCCAATTCATACTTTCAAATATCAAATATTACATTAGAACTTTTTATTACAAACTGCATAAAGCTTTTACTTTACAATACGACTCAACATTTCATCATTTTTCCTCAAAACATTTTCACATACCTGACATCTTTCATTATAATAAAATTCACAATTGCGAGTAAATCAAAACTAATTGCTCTTCAACTTTTTGAGGATAAAAGATTTCAACTAACTTAGCAGACTCTTTGCCTTGTTCTATAATGATATTAATGTTATTTATATAATTTTTAATAGCCAGCCAAATTGCGGTCTTATCTCCCGGTCTTACTAAAACCCCATTATTAGTAGTTACAATAGCGGGAATACCTCCAACAAAAGTTGATATAATCGGCATTTCATTAGACATTGCTTCTAATATCGAAATTGGTAAACCTTCCATATACGATGGTAATATAAATACATTCGATTCAGCAAAAACCAATTCTTTTGTTTCATTATTTACCCACCCTTTATAATCAATCAAATCATGCAAACAATTTTCTTCGATATATCTCACTAATTGATTAATATTTTTTTCTATCCCAGAACCACCAATTATCAAAGTACACTTTCCTTTCAACTCCTCTTTATGTTCATTTATTACATTTACCAAATCAAAGATCCCCTTCTCTTTTGTAATCACCCCCAAAAATAAAAGATGTAACAAACCGTCAATCCGCTTATTTATCTTCTGCGGTCTATTGACCATATTATTTACCACAAATACCCTCGTTTGCCCCAACTCATTTATAAAATAATCATACCAATATTTTGATAATACAATAATAGCATCACATTTATCAAGCACGCCTTTGACCCCCCTCCTACCTTTACTTTCCACATACTGCTTAAATTCTCCACCATGACAATGAAATATAACCTTAAATCCTAAAATTTTTACCCAAATTATGATTATAGCCTTCCTTTGAAAAGAATGCCAAGAAGCACCATGTAAATGAATAATTTTTATTTTTCGCAAAAATCTAACACCAATAAGCTTTACTAATACAACACCCAGCACCCATACATTCACTAATAGCCCTTTATCCGTAGAACTTTTTATATAATGAAATGACTCTATATTCTCTTTATACAACTTAAGAACTGAAGAAATTCCACCACGATTATTAAAATCTGGACCAATAAACAAAACTTCATCAAAAATATTCATACTAAAAAACTAAAAAACAAGTATAACTCGTTTTGCACATGAAATACAAAAGCATAATTATCATACGCTCAATATCTTATCATAAAATCTAATATACTCCCTCACCATTCGTTCTATTGAATAGCATTCACATGTTTTTTTATAAGCTTGTGATACAAGACTTCCTAATTTTTGATAATGATTATAAATGTATTCTATCTTGTCCGCACAATCTTCAACATTCCCCATTTTAAACACCATTCCTAATTTTCCGTTCTCAATAATTTCATATGGTCCACCATTATCAGGCACCAATACAGGCACCATTGCAGCCATTCCTTCTGCAACTGTTAATCCAAAACCCTCATAGCGAGACGGATGACACATCAAATCATAATCTTTCAAATGCTTATAAATATAATTCCTGTCACAAAGACCTAAAAAATGCACTCTATCGGAAATACCTAACTTCTCTACTTGCATCTTCAACACTTGCTCAGAAGCACCTTCACCAATAAAATCTATATCAATATTTTCTATTCCTCGCTTTTTTAGTAAAGCAAGTGCATCTATCAAAATATCTTGCCCTTTTTTCTGAACATCCAAACGCGCTACCTGTACAATATGCATATTCCTTTCTAAACCATGTAAATCTCGTTTATCAATAGCTTTTACATCTATACCATTCGGAATAACGACAATATCATAATTACCTCTGCGTAGCACATCCTCCTTCACCGCCTCTGAAATGGCAATCAGTTTTACCCCACGCCTTACACCTCCCAATGGGAGGTGTAAGGCGTGGACTGTCAAAAACAGTCCACGACTTACCCAAGGCATAACCACTTTTGCCAACATAGCATTATGCAAATGCACCACATCTGGACGCAACTTCCTCAATGTCCTATTCAAACGAATAAAAGGCAATATTGAACGACTATTAGGCTTTCTATGATTCAATACCACCTTCACCTCAGGCGAAAATTTATCTACTAAATATTGCTGAAAAGAATCATTTACAATCAACACACACACCTCCAGCGTCTTAGCCTGTTCATTGGCAATATCAACAAGCATCGTTTCCGCTCCTCCGGTGTTAAAACTCCAAATGCAATGTACGATTTTCATATTTTTCCTGTCCTAATTTTATTAATAAAATGATAAATGGTAGAGATACAACAAGTTGTGTACCAAATGCAGTACCCGGTTCAAAGATAAAATACATTAAAAAACTCATCAAAAAGGCTTTCGCTAAATTTGAATGAAGCAAACAATATAATTTAAACACGAAAATAAAAAACAAAACAATATACCCCCATCCCATAGCATAAAACGTATTTACATACATATTATGGATAGCAAATTCCGTTACCGCAGTCACATAATCATTCGGTACAGTAGCCCCGACTCCAAAAAATGTAACAGGGAATCGACTCATTGCCAACAAAATCTGAACGGAACGCCCTGCACTATTCCCGCTTTTACCAAAAACTTCAAAATCAGCATCTACAGCAGGTTCTATAACAGCTAAATAAAATAAACTGCCTGCTAAAATCATGATAAAAGAAGGTAAAGCGAACTTTGCTAACTTTTTACAAGACAATATATTATAGAAATACACAACTAACAATGTAAACAATAACGCATTACGACTTTTACAGGCAAACAGATAAACAAGAAACAATGATATCGTACATATCCGCACTTTTCTATTTTTTAGTAACAACAATACAGCCGCTAATACACAACACGCAAAATTTCCATTTGTATTTGAATTCTGAAAAAATCCACTAAAATACTCGTCCACAGTACTTGCAAATGGAGAATAAAGTACCTCTCTAAAACCAACAATAAAATTTACAATAAGCAAGACAAACAACAAATAAGCAATAACTCGAACGTTTACGTGCAAATCAGGTAAAAACAAAAATAACAATATGTTCACCAAAAACAAACCTGCCGTTAACAGAGAAGTATCCGCATTCATGACATGCAATAACAAAAATACCATCACTGCTATCATATACCAAATTACAGACCGCACATAACCTTTCTTAAACGCAAGTACTGTTACGAATAAGATCATTATACTCCACTCCATCAACCCCACAAACGAAGTAACCGACAAACCAAATGCAGTATATGCTATTACAAGCAAAATATAAACACACAATAAAAGTGTATTTATTTTAGGAGAGAATTGCATATTTTATTTATTACCAAAATATTTGACAAAAAATAAATACAACATTCGCAACATCGTGATATTTGCTAATGCAGGTCTTATTTGTGCTTTATAATATTGCATTTTATATTTCAACCGATATTTACTAATAGCCTTCCAACCTATTTTAAGATATTGTTGATGAAATTCTTCGTACAATTTTGGTTTAGAAAGAGGATATCTAAATCTTCCATTACCTTTCACCGCATTTTCAATGGAGCGCTCTTCACAATACAAAAATTTCTGTATTTGGTTAAATAAAATATTTGCCTTCGATGTATTAATTAACAACAACGAAACTCCATTATCTCTATTAAGTTGAGTCTTTCCCAATCCCCAATAATCCCCCACTGTAAAATCTCCTTGCCTATATATATTGGTATATTTACAACTAAAACAACTTTCGCGTATTGTATATCCTTTCAAAAAGCCCATTGTAAAAGCATCTTTTGGATTAACAAATCTTTGCCGATAAGACATATTTGTTAAATCCTGAATAAAAAGTCCGTATTTGATTGTTCCCGACCTTTTCTCTCTAAATTTAACTTTCAAATTTTGCTTATCAAAAACATACTTTTTATTATATTCATCTACAGCATCTTTCAAAAACTTTACAGAAGAAACACCATGACAAACTAAATCTATTGTAAAAAGATTCTTGTAATCAAATTTAAGAAAAGACTTAAGACCTGCTATTTGGCACGGAGTACCAAAATATCCAACAATATAACCATCCGACAAATCTTTTTTAACATCAGCAAATGTGTTATTTATCAAACTTTGCACATATTTACTTCCTCTAATTTTACTTATACTATCAATACCATTAATACGTACGTGCCTTACATCAAAACAATTATCAACAGAACTACATCCATAAACTATTCCCCCTTGCTCCAATATCCCACAAGCTATTGCAGAAGCGGCCCCTCCAGATGCACTTTCCAATAATGCTTCAGGTGCTTTTAAAATTACAGCTAAGGCTCGAATGATATGATTTCCCTTAATCACTTTGTTAGCGGGACAAACTTTAACACATAAACCACAATCGATACACTTATCAACATCTATTACTGGATACAAAAATCCATAAGAGTCACTCTGCATTGTAATAGCAGTACGAGGACAAACATTAAAACAGGCAAAACAACCAGAACAATTAATTGGGCTACAAATATTTTTCATCTCTAACTTAAAGCCTTTTTAAGAAATGCAAACGAAGTCATCCTTAACATATTTAACCGAATATCTATTTTTTGATAATCAAGAACAGGACTTGCCCCAACAATATCTAAATTTCTAGAATCGATCAATCTACCACATATATCCAATTGTTCAAACAAATTATCAATACGAGAATTTTGATTCAAAGAAGATTGGTCTGAAAATCGTTTAAAGGTATAAAATTCTTTATGGAATAAAATACTAAAAATAGTTCCATGAAAAGAATCTGTAAATACAATCTCCGCCTGCTTTATCAATTGAAGAAATCTATCAGGGCCACAAAAAATATTTTCTGCATCTAAATGCAAATATTCTTCCGATGTACCTAATATACATACTTTCAAGTTGTATTTTTTTGCAAAATCCATAACAACTTTAATATATATATCGTTAGGAGTAAGCATATATACAAGAATATATTTACCTATATCTGTACACTCTCCATTAATTACTTTATCCCACTCGGGAGAATTTAAAAGTAAAGTTGGGTCAAGAACGACTTCCAGTTCATAACCGATGAGTTCTGATAACAATTCTGCACCTTTTGACTCTCTAACAGAAATAAAATCAAAGTTTTTTAATAATCTCTTCACTCTTTTTTTATACCAATCTGGCAAAAAAGCTTTTCCCAAACTTGGAGCGTAAGCGACTTTTCTCTTTTGAGTAAATTCTAAAAAGTAAAAATCATCAAATATTTTTTCCGTGGGACTCCATATTTGATCACTCCCGCAAATAAATATATCATACCTTTTGTCTAAATTTTTTACAGGGAATGTATTGAAATCAATATGAAGATATTTCATTTTAAACTGTTTATATTCTCGATTTCTAATTATCGACTTTCTAGCATAAACATTGTTAAGATGGAAAACTATGCGACATATATCCTTGATCTTATCCGGAATAAAAGCAAAACGATACTTTTTCCTTATTATCATGCTATCATCTATAATCTTATTATTGTGCCCCAATTTAATGATAACTTGTTGCAATGCGTAAGCTTGCAAAATGGTTCCATAATTTTGATAATACGTCCAAGTAACTGTAGCGGTATTCATAAACTCACAATCTACTTAAATATCTATTCAATAATTTCACAACCTCATTCCGTTCTCTTTGCGATATCCCAAACAAGTATACACCTAAACCAGTCAAAACAAATCCGATAAACGAAGAAATGATAGTCCACAAGATACCTTCGTTTTGTTCTGCTATAAATCCTGCAATTGGATATGTAGTACCAATAACCATAACACAAGGCAAAATAACCGTACACACATATCTGTGTAACGGGAAATGGATTACCTTTTTCAAATATATCACACGGGCTAATAACATAACAACATTAATTGCCACTCTTACTACAAAAATCATATTTGCTGGCATACCTTGTTTTAAAAGGATATAACTAACTGGAAGATTTAACAACAATATGCCCCCCATGATTAGCTGATAATTACGAATATTGCCTATCGCTTGAACTGATATATAAAGAGGACCACATATAGCTTCTATCAAACAAAAATAAATCGCAAGTCTGCAAAAGGTCCCAGCGTATTCAGGGACAGTCCCTAACCAAAGCTTCAAAAATGTATCTATATTAATTAACACGGGAATAGCAAGAACGATGAACAAATAAAACGAATACTTCGAAGCATTAATAATAAGCTCTAAAAAATAATCCATATTACCGGATGCATAGCTCTTGACAAGCTGGGGTTTAAAGGCTGTCTGAAAATTTCCAACAAACGTATATATAGCACTGGATACTTGTTGAGCTATTCCCGCTGCCGCATTTACAGCAACCCCAAAAAACACATTTATTAATACATTAGCCCCTTGGGATGAACCTAAAGCCGCAATCCCTCCAAAAAGACTCCAGCCTGAAAAACTCATCAACTTGAAATATAAAGATTTATCCCAAAAACAATGATAAACACAAATATCAAATCTCTTTTTACAGTACCAAAAATACACAAATAAAATCAACGAAGATGCAAAAAACATCAAGAATGAATATAAAATCAATCTATCATAACCCACAACAGACAACAAAAATGCGATCAACAACTGCAACAATACTTCCACGATGCTTATATATGCGTAGAAATTCATCTTTTCAAAAGCAATAATAGACGCATTATACGGTATTCTTATGATCTTGCTGCATGTCATCAATACAACCAATTGATACGTCCAAAATGCAGCATTTTCCCTTCCTTCCGGGATTTGTATTTGTGTTTCAATAAACCATAAACCTACGGTTTCAGCCACGACCAAAACAATGACACAAAGTCCAAAATAAATGGATAAACTTGCGGAAAACACACGGGAAGCCACTTTTTTATCACTCCGTCCCAATTCATAATTCAAATACCTTTGTGTTGCTGTCTGCAATGCAGTTTCCAAAAATGAAAACAAAACCACAACACCCCCGATAATATTATACAGCCCGAAATCTTCAACACCCAAGTTTTGAAAAACAACCCTTGACGTGTAAAACATCACAAGCATCATCAGGATTGTCCTAATGTATAGGAATCCTGTATTTTTAGCTATCCTTTTATTATTTTCCCTTACCTCTGACATAGATTATATTTATGTCGAATATATCTCTCCGGCATATCATAATTCAACACTTTAGCCGGAACTCCTGCTACAGTAGCATTTTCTGGTATATCTTTTATCACAACTGCACCTGCACCAATCGTTACATTATTTCCGATATGTACATCCTCCACGATACAAACATTCGGACCGATATAAACATTATCACCTATTACAGCAGGAGTACCCTTATTACTCCCGATAGAAAGGAACTGACTTATATTTACATTATTACCTATAGTTGTTCCTCCATTAATAACAATACCTATCCCATGCCCGATATAAAATCCGTAACCGATACGTGTTGTTCGAGGTATCTGAATACCATATTTCACTGTAAGCCGTTTATGCATAAACAACGCCAATGGGAACAAAACGTTTTTCCGGGAAGCAAACCTCAACCAAAAGCAATAATTAAAACAATGATTACGACCGAAAAAC
The DNA here is from genome assembly GCF_959596855.1 of uncultured Butyricimonas sp. Classification (NCBI taxonomy): domain Bacteria; kingdom Pseudomonadati; phylum Bacteroidota; class Bacteroidia; order Bacteroidales; family Odoribacteraceae; genus Butyricimonas; species uncultured Butyricimonas sp. The sequence continues at coordinate 27,788 of NZ_CAUFYA010000017.1, read as the reverse complement.
AAATATTTAATAATACTTATCGCACTTCCATTTATACCTGTATATCTATAATAATCAGATATTACATAACGAAACAATTCTTTCATACAACGTACCTTTATTTCGATACCATCTTTTGAATATTATACGTGAAACTTTATAACACCCGTTACATCAAAAAAAAAGTATCGTGGTTGTAATTCACTTCATGTTTGTAAATAATCGCATCAATCTATCCCACTTGATAGAAGCAATCCATGTCTGCGTAAAGCGCATTATTAAATATTTCGATCAAATAAATTATCATACTTACCGGTAGCAATATCCGATAGTATTAACTCCACGCACGTTATCAATTCTGGACTTTCGCCAAATCTTTAGACAAAGATTGCAACTTTCATGATATTAGCTTTCAACGAATCCCTTAACGAATCTCGGAAATTGACTACATCAACTTTGTAAGAAGTCAATTTTTCCAATTCTTCCTGTATTTGTATCAGCGTAAAAAAATCCGATTCTTGTAATATGACAACCACATCCAAATCACTCGACTCCTTTTGTTGTTTCTGCGCAAAAGAACCCAATAGTCCCAACATTTTAATACCATATTTCTCCGAGAAATTGATCTTAAAATTTCGTAGTATGTCTATTACTTCTGCCGTATTCATAATTAACGTATTATCATCTCGATAAATATTAATTCATTTTTATAGATGCAATACACTATCTATCACATTGATTAAAAAAAAAAACTAAACAAACAAATGCCCAAAATTCTTTTTCAGAAAAACTTCACTCATTAAACTATAAGGTTGATCAGGTTGCATATACCTCAAAAGAGAATATTTCTCTTCCTTTGTCGCCTCCTTACGTCCTTCTTCTATCATGCACTTCCTTATAGCCAACGCCTCTTTCATAATCTTCTGCAACCATTTACTGCGCTTCAAATCCAACAAATTTGAATTTAGACGAAACTTTCTAATCGTGTTCACCCCTATCCGTGAACCGGGTTGCGAGCAAATACATTCATCCTCAAATGTAATATTCTCCTGAATCACTGCATCAGAATCCCGACACGGATCCAACGCCTCCTCTACAGGGATTTCGTTATGACTCAATTTATCATTGCAATAACTGCATGACAAATACAAATTCGCCCATTCATAAGCAAGTTCCGGGGCAACACTCACTTCCACGAAATGATCTATCTCTTGCTGGGTGTCGCTCAATCTACTCTCGCAATAAAAACATTTTCCACAAGAACAAGCCTCCAGCCTTTCCCTAATTTTCGGATTACCATACTTCGATGACTCCGGACGTGCAGACGAATTCGCCACTCTTTTGGCTTCAAACTTCGCTTGCCACTCTTCCTTCTTTTCGGCAAGGATACCCGGTATAGAAAGTCTATCAATATGCCTCATACTCAAATACACTCATTTATACCAAGGTAAGAAAAGTATTCCGGGTTTATCAAATATAATTCACGAGCTATCTTTTGTGCCTCGCACTTATGCCCCGCCTCTATCAATAATTTGCGCTGTTGTATCAATTTTGTTATCCGTTCATTAAACGGATGAACATCAAACACATCAGACATTAATATCTCCTCCACCGGCATATTCCCGTATTTCTCCGTTTCATCACACACCTCGCTATAACCTGTACGTGATACACAAGTATATATACTTGCCCCGTCCATTGATGCCACGACAAATGGAGAATGAGTTGTCAGAATAATCTGCAAGTTTGGAAACAACTCACGTATAATACCTAAAACTCTCTTTTGCCATTTAGGATGCAAATGTGTTTCAATCTCATCAATAAGCAACAATCCCGGCAAATCAAAAATCTCATCCTCTTGCAACTGGTTAAGCACGGCAACCGAATACATTTTGCACATCAATAGCAACATGTGTTCCACCAGAAAAATATTCCCACTGCTTAACTTTTCCAACGACAATTCCGCACCATTTTGTTCCACGATAGGAGTCAAATCCGAACGTCGCACATATTTAAAATGACCATTGTCAAGACAGAGGTTTATCACCTCTATCAACTTTTTATACATCAGCTCGCCAAGTCGTTTTTCCTCGGGCATATCACTCGTGCGAAGATAATCTATTTGGCAAATGAAATTCACCAAATCCACGTTACTCTTCCTGCCCGACATGACTCCCTTCAACACCTCCTCGTGCTTAATATTGGTCATATTCCCTATCCTGAACGAATCACTGGGTAACTTGGCAGACCAGTAATCGATAACCCATCTATGTACCGGTTCCGAACTATCGTAACCGTATCGCAATGGTTTTGCCACTCGCATGTACCCCACCGCCTCTGCTATATGACCATTACTAAAAGTAGAAGTAGAAACATGACGATATTCCCCATCATAATTCACATCCATTTCAATAAGAAAATCATTCACGTCTGCCACGATACCGCGTTCCAACGGCTGCCCGCTCAATGCCGCCCGAATGGCATCAATGACAATTGATTTCCCGGCACCATTCATTCCCGTGATGATCGTCACCGGCTGTCTGCCTGTTTCCGACTCAAAATCAGTGGGGAATACCAAATTCGCCTCCTTGAAAGGACCTATGTTCTTTAGATGAAGATTCCTTATTTTCATATTTTTTCCTCTGTTTTACGGCAAAGATAATATATTTCCATCAGACAAAAAACACCCTACCCCAACCATTCTACAATTCTTCCGCACGCCATACCATCCCCGTAAGGATTCACCGCCTTGCTCATCTTCTCGTAATACCCCTCATCCTCCAACAACCTCGAAACCTCACCCACGATTTTCTCGAAATCCGTTCCCACGAGTTTTACCGTTCCGGCTTCCAATGCCTCCGGACGTTCCGTGGTATCGCGCATCACGAGTACAGGTTTTCCCAAACCGGGAGCCTCCTCTTGAATACCCCCGCTATCCGTCAGCACGATGGTTGATTTTTCCATCAAATACACGAAAGACAAATATTCCAACGGTTCGATAAAAAACATATTAGAAGCGGTCTTCTCCCCGAACACCTCCCGAATAGGTTTACGCACGTTGGGGTTCAGATGCATCGGGTACACAAAATCCACGTCAGGATACTTCTCTGTCAACGTTTTTATTGCCAAACACATGTGGATAAATCCCTGCCCGAAATTTTCTCTCCGGTGTCCCGTGATGAGTACTAATTTCCGCTCTCCGGTTTTCAAACGCTCTACATCATACCCGGCTTCCCGTAATTCTTCACGCAAAGAAATATTCAAACTATCATCATTCTTGATTTTATCCACCACCATGTATAAAGCATCAATCACCGTATTCCCCGTCACCACAATAGATTCCGGTTTAATTCCCTCTTCCAATAAATTCTGTCGACTTAAAGCCGTCGGGGCAAAATGATAAGCCGCAATGCGTCCCGTGATTTGCCTGTTCATCTCCTCCGGCCAAGGACTATAAATATTACGGGTACGCAATCCCGCTTCCACGTGTCCTACCGGAATTTGTTGATAGAAACTCGCTAAAGCCGCTGCTGTCGAAGTCGTCGTATCCCCATGAACAAGCACCACATCCGGTTGTGCCTCTTTCAGCACGTCCCGCATCCCGGTTAAAACACGTGCCGTCACGTCATACAAATCCTGCCCTTGTTTCATGATATTCAAATCATAATCAGGCTCAATTTCAAATAAATGCAATACTTGGTCTAACATCTCCCGATGTTGTCCCGTCACGCACACGACCGTCTGAAACTCCTTCGGGTGTTTTTGAAATTCTTTCACCAAAGGAGCCATCTTTATAGCCTCGGGACGTGTCCCGAAAACCAACATTATTCTTTTCATCATTATTTCTTGTATATCCCGCAAAAATCAAGAATAACTTTCTCGTCCGTCCAAGACAATTCCTTAAATACATCATGAGCGACAAGCATCACCACAATATCCGCACGGTCGTACGCTTCCCGATAATCGGTCAACTTAAATATCTTATGCTCGCTGACATTCGGTTCCACAACCAAGATATCCGCGTTATTGCATCCCTGCATTACCTTTGTCGTGATATATTTTGCCGGGGATTCTCGTAAATCATCAATATTCGGCTTGAACGCCAAACCCATCATGGCGATAACAGGCTTACGATGATGCTTCAACTCAAATTTCAACATCTCGTTCTGAACCTTCTCCGCACACCAGAACGCCTTGTAATTATTAATTTCCCGGGCATCGGCAATAATCTTCGATTCCATGGGAAATTCGGCCGTGATAAAATAAGGATCCACCGCAATACAATGTCCCCCGACACCGCATCCCGGTTGCAGAATATTCACCCGCGGATGCTTGTTCGCCAAATTAATCAACTCCCACACGTTAATTCCCGCTTTGTCACAAATCAAAGAAAGCTCGTTCGCGAAAGCGATTTGCACATCTCGGGATGAATTCTCGGTCAATTTACACATCTCGGCAGTTCGGGCATTCGTGCGATGTAATGTACCTTGCACGAATTGAGCGTAAAACTCGATCGCTTTCTTGGTAGAAATCTCGTTTACACCTCCAATTACCCGGTCATTGTGTACCAACTCGTAAATAACATTTCCAGGCAGCACTCGTTCCGGACAATAAGCAATATAGATTTTATCCCGCAACTCCGGGCGTTCCGTGTAAATCAAATCCATCATCTTCTCGGTTGTACCAACCGGGGACGTAGACTCGATCACGTACAAATCACCCTCTTTCAGCAAAGGCAATACAGCACGGGTAGCTGCCTCCACGTAAGAAATATCCGGTTCATGATTCCCTTTAAACGGCGTGGGAACAACCATAAAATAAGCATCACTCTCTTCCGGGACGACCGATGCCTTCAATGTCCCGTTCGCGACAACCTCCCCAAGCATCTCTTCCATACCGGGCTCTATGATGTGAAGTTTTCCTTGATTCGTCAATTCGACAACTCTTGGATTTATATCAACTCCCGTTACCTGTACACCATGTTTCGCCGCAATTATTGCCGTGGGCAAACCGATATAGCCCAACCCCATAAAACAAGCCTTCATGTTCAAATGTATTAATTAGTTTTTCATTATTCTCATTAAATAATTTTCCACGAATAACGGCAAGCGGGTATCGAACCATTGAATCGTGGTTTTCTCATCATAAATACCGTGCTCGGTTTCACCGTTTTTTTCTAAAATAATAAGTCCCTCTTCCACGAAATCAAAAAGAATGGAATCCACACGCAACCTTTCCGCACCGGATTTTTCTTTTATATCATCAATCGTAACAACCTTTCCGGCCTTCTTTTCCAAAAAGAATTTTACTTTCAACGCATCCCGTTCCTTACAATTACGGCATCCCGCTTCAATAAGCTTCTGTTCCAAACGAGCCGCTTCATCCCGTCTTTTCTTTACTTTAGAAGATAACCATACATGCAAAACCGTCCATAACACGATATCCAACACGATAAGCACGTTAATATTTATATAAAGGCATAACGTCATATTAAGAATAATAAACAACGATGCCAAGGCAAGAATCATGAACATGGCTTTACGATGGGAACACCCTAACGCAAGGAACTTGTGATGAATATGATTCTTATCCGGCAAGAAAAGCGGTTTCCCCGCACGATACCGATGAAGTACCACCCGAATAACATCAAAACCGGGCACCAGCAACACGGAAAAAGCCACCACGATGAACGGGTAAGTCACCCCGCCACTCTCTTGTCTAACCAAGCAGGCAAACTTTACCGCTAATATACTTAATATCAATCCAATCACCAATGAACCCGTGTCACCCATGAATATCTTGTATCTCTTCTTCGCGATCCCGAAGACGTTGTAATAAAAGAAAGGTATTAACGCTCCCAACGTGGTAAAAGCCAACAAAGAACTCGTTTCTTTCCCCTCGTAAAGAAATAAAACACCCAAGAATAACAACGCCACACAACTCAGCCCGGAAGCCAAGCCGTCAATCCCGTCAATCAAATTCACGGCGTTGATAACAAACACGATTAAAAAAATTGTCAAAGGGACTCCCACCCAAGCGGAAATTTCCCACACTCCGCAAATACCGTACAAGTTATTCACCCACGTACCGGATAAAATGATCAACCCGGCAGCTATGATCTGGAACACAAATTTGACTCGCCAACTTACCCCCACAACATCATCCGCGATTCCAATCAAATATAACAGGATACATGCACACATCACCATGATAAAACCGGCTGTCATAAAATGTTCCATTACATTCGTATCAAACCGGGAAAACACGGAAACCGTGACCCCTATCGCGAAAAAGATAGCCGGAAAAAATGCCACCCCTCCCAAACGGGAAGATACACAAGTATGCACCTTCCTTGCATTAGGTTGATCTATCAAATGCTTACGGATAGATATAAATAATATCTTCGGTATAAGATACGCCGTTGCCAGCAGACTGATAAAAAAAGAAGAAAGAAACATACAACCGGAATTATTCTTTCACAACGTAATATTCATTACACGCCACAAACTCGCGTTTCGCCAAAATATAAAAAACTTCTGCCACCAAACTAAAACCAGCATCTTGCCCCATCTGATGCAAACGCTCGATTTTCTCATTCTCTTGCCGCACTACGCTTACCCGCAGATGTGCCTGTTCTTCGTTCAACCGCTCCTGTTCTTCTTTTGGCAATTCCATCGCACCGATCACGTCATCGTACAGACAAATAGCGTCCCACCACGACAACAATACATCACGGTCGCCGCCTCGAATATATCCCAATGCCTCCGTGATAAGCCTGCCTGCCAATTCGCCACACACCTCGTCACCCGTGAAATAGTAGCAATTACATAGCAATCGACAAACATTCGGCGTCCGGCAAGGCAAGACGATCTTGTCATTCCCTCTTATAGTCAGAATCCTGTACGCCGCATCCAGACCATCGTTCAAATAACTCAAGTCCGAGTACAACTGGTAAACATCCATCATATCCGCCGCATAACCGGCACGGGAATCGACGGGTAAATCCTCGTTCGTCAACAACACCGAATACAACCGGGCAATTTCTTTTGCCCGCTCGTGAACATCATACGGGTTACCGAAATCACACTCCAACCACGGGTACACGCGTACCATGGAGTATACTGTCAAGTAACCGTGTAACAAGCCCGACAACATTTCCGGGGGATACGACCGGATGTCAAGATCGTTCAATTGCTTGTACAAATCATGAAATAAGCCTTTTTCCATTTGTATTCTTGATTTACGATTTTAGATTTATGATTTTAATTGTACTTATTAACACTTTTTTAATCGCAAATCGTAATTCATAAATCTTAAATTAATTGTTTTGTTTTACTCTATTCTTTCGAGGAAAGAGCCCGGAATATAAGATGTGGCTATCGACGCCACTCCGTCCAAACGAATCACCACCCGCTTGTGCCCTTTCAAACGTACTAACTCTCCTTCCAGTCCCTGTAAAGGACCCTTGATAACCCGAACCCGATCTCCCCGTTTGAGGTTTTTATTCAAGATCTCGATACCACTGGTAGAGAAATCCAATAAAAACATGAAATTCTGCATTTGTCTATCGGGAACCACGAGAGAATGACGCCCTTCTATATCTTTCAAATAAACTATATTCAGTGAATGGTCATTAATCAAAGAAAAACTCGTGTTTTTATCCGTACGGATAAAAATCATCCCGTGAATCAAAAGTACACGGATCGTCTTGCGACCAAGCGGTGTATCTCGCACTTGCTCCTCACACGGGAGAAAGTTCTCGATTCCCAGCTCATCCAGCTTTTTCTTGATAAATAATTCCTGGTTCACCCGCGTGTAAGCGACATACCAGTTTATTTTCTTATCCTCGATCATGTAATTGTTGATTCTGCTTAAAAACGAACTTTCACCCCTCTACCATTTGCAAGGGACGAATTGACCGGACACGCTTCGCGCACTAACCTTATTACCGGTCCTGATTTATTGCCATGTGTTCCACGCACCTCACTTAAACAGTGACACAAATAGATGCACGAAAACTGTTTCGCAAAACGACATTTTAATCTGAAAAAACGATCGTTTATTGCGTTGCAAATATATAGCATTTTTGTTTATCGCAAACTTTTCCAATAATAATTTTTGCTTCTCGTAATTAGCTGGTTATGTTTTTGTGATTTTAGTCAACTGGCAAATTTTATTAATGTCAATAATTGATCGTTTATAAATACGCAATAAAAAACTAATAATCAACACACAACATCATTTTCCCTCTCTCGTAGGACAATATCAATTTAACACATCTTCTCATCTAAAATTATACTGTATCTACCGAAAACCCACGGTAATCCTAGGGCTATACTACCTTAACTTGCTTACAAGTCACTTGTATCACACTTATTTCACCCCTGCCTAATGACGGTGTAAGAAGTGTAAAAGGAATTTGTAACAGAGGAGAGGTAGTATAACCCTAGGATTACCGTGGATTCCGGGTAGAACTAAACCGGACGGATAAACTTAGAAATAGAACCCCAGATTAAAATAAAATTCGAGTTTCTTGTTCCAATCCGAAAGACTAAACATCAAATCAATAGGCCCCAAGTAAGAGTCACGGGAATAACCGACACCTCCACCCCAGATACCTTTACGCCCGAAGATATCAAAAAAACTATCATCTTGCATGGCATAATTCCCGACTAAAGAAAAATAGTGTTTTCTTCCTGCGCGTTGTCGCAACTCCAACCGCCCGACAAGTAAAGAATTTTCAAAAACTCCCACGTGATTGATCCCGAGAAAAGGAATTTGTTGTGCGGCATAACGCCCGAAAACCGTTCCCCCCATACAATTCAAGTATGAATACGCCGGGTTGTTCCCGATCAACACACGCCCATAGACGGCGGGCAGCATTTTCAAACGATCGGAAACCGCAATCACCGGGGTAAAATTCAAGGATAGTGCGGAAAAAGGAGCTCCCCCGTCATACGTTCCCATATTATCGGTATAAATCGAGTAAGAAGCTAAAAAAGAGAGCCCCCGATTCGGGTAGAAACGGCGGTCGTAAGTATCTAACTGAGCCAACCCGTAATAACTGAAAAAACCTTCCGGACGAACGTCTATAATCTCTTCCTCGTTGGCAAAAAGCAGTGAATTATAATCAAAATACTCGTAACGCAAGCCCACCTGAAACTTAAAATTGCGGAAATAAAGACTGGACAACCCCAATTCCCCGAAATGATAACGGTAAGTTACATTATTCATCTTTTCCCCCTTGTGATAATAATTCACGTCATTATAACGGAACATATAAGCCAAATTAAACCGACGCAGGAAAGTATTTTCCAACGAGTATTCTATCTTCACGTAAGGATTCTGGCTCAATCGCCCCGTCAAGGCTACCTGTGAACCTCTCAAAGCCTTATAATTCAAGGTCGTGTTCAAAAGAATTGCCGCCATCTCCTCCGTGTCGAAACGGAAACCGACATTCACGGCACTCATGGGTTGAGCCTGTAATTCCAGCACCAGATCGTAAGGTGGTTTCCCTAACAAACGGTAACTCACGGCAGAAAAAGCCTTTGTCCCGTACAACATCGCCACCTCCCGGTGTATATCGGCAAGCGTCACCGCACTATTCTCCCGCAACCGCATTTTCCGGCGTACCCATCCTTCCTGCTTGGTCGTGAGTCCCTCGACGCATATATCCCGGATATCAAACTCTTCCGACAGGTACACGGCTGGTTGCTCGGCTACTTTTTCATTCCGCCCTCCTATCAATTCTTTCACTCGCATGATTTCACCCCAATCCTGCAATGCCGCCACCTTACCCCTTGTCAACAAAGAGTCGATCGCGCGGGCACTAAAACTCGCGGCAGAATATCCTTTCACGTTCGGACGGATAACCAAGTCGGCAAGTTTCACGTTTTCCTCGTGTTTATTCATACAAAGCAAATTGATAATCTGCGGTATCACCCCGGAAACCGATTCCAGCTTATCCTCCGCCATCAAATCCGCTTGTACATCCACGCCGATCACGATTTCCGCCCCAAGGGCCCGTGCCACGTCTGTCGGGAAATTATTCAACACGCCCCCGTCTACCAGTACCCGATCACCCGCCATTACCGGCGTAAACGCTCCCGGGATAGCCATACTTGCCCGCATCGCCCGCACCAGATTTCCATCGGTCATCACGACCTCCTGCCGATTCAGCACGTCAGCAGCCACGCAAGCGAAGGGAATGGGCAATTTCAAAAAATCCAACGAATCATGATGCCCGATAGTCAGGTCTGTAAAAAGATTATACACGTTTTGTCCCCTGATAAACCCTACCGGACGACGTCTTCCCCGTTCGAAGGGGAAGGACAACACGTATTTCGCATCGTACTCTTTCTCGCTGAACGACAAATCGTAACGATTCACCTTATCGCTTAAAAGGAACATCCAATCCTGCGCCCGCACGAGGCTATCCAATTGATCGGCCGTGTATCCAATGGCATACAACCCTCCCACGATAGACCCCATACTCGTTCCCACTATCACATCCACGGGTATGCCTGCCTTTTCCAACACTTGCAATACCCCGATATGTGCAACACCCTTCGCTCCCCCGCCACTCAACACCAATCCTACCTTCTTCCGCTGGGCTGACACGTTGACCGCCAAACCGAGAAAAAGGACGAAGATGATTGAATAGCGTAATTCTTTCATTTATATACTCTTACTTTGAATTAGTTATTCCACAAATATAACAATTATTCACTTCTTCTCCATCTATCCGAGATAATAAATAGCCAGAATTCCACTCGTTTACAAAATATGGAACTTCAACCCGAACGAGAGGCTCAGAATATCGACCATCTTCACGTATTGATTCGTGAACTTCGAGATCAAGTACAGGTCACAAGTACTCAACTCGTAATATACCGTGATTCGACGGAAAGGAAAATTCTCTTTCATGTTCAGCGCGATACGTTGTCCCAGAAAAGCGTGGAAACGAACACGAGTCGAAAATTTGTAATAGTTATTCGGGTACTTCTCCGGTTCTTTCACCCAGAAATCACTTGCCAGCACGGTATTCACAAACAATCCCGTTTCAAGCGGCTCCAGCACCCAATTTTTCCCCAAAGAAACTTCCCAAGGCACATAATTTTGTTTCAACGTGAGCGTTACCTTGGTTTTATTAGATGAAAACCCCGGTACAAAACCAAACATAAACTCGGTTTCCCATTGCCGTTGCCGACCGTAGTCCCACCCCATACCTGCCGAGAGTAACCCGATCGAGCCGGCAAATTGCAAGTTTTGATACTTCGGGATCAAACTATTCCATTGATTTTGGTAACGTTCCAGTTTTCTTTTATGCCGTTCTGCACGTCTTTCCTCCCGATCATCCTTCTCGTCCCCCATCGCCCACGTGGTAAACGAAAGCAACACGGCCATAATTCCCGCTTTAATAATAGACCACTTCATACTCGTACCCCTCCGGTGTTAAAGTAAATAACAGATAATTTTTATCTTTCATACAACTACAACCTATATAAGGAATCCCGTCGTCAAAATGCTCCTCGTGGCGCAAACGATGACTATGGGCATGCATACAAAACTCCATACCCGGAAATGTTTTCAACATCGTGTGAAATACGAACCCCACGTTATTATTAAACTCGATATCCCCGGGTGGCACGTGCATAACCGGAATTGTCCGGGAAATACCGACGGTATCCTGCAATTCCGAATAGATAAACGAAAAATCGGGCACCGGATGAGAATAATCGAACTCCAGCGCGTTCGTGTTCACGCAAAGAAAAAGATTTTCGCCCGCACGAAAAGAAAAGTTCTCTTCCCCGAACACGTCAACAAACACATCCATCCCGTTCCCCAGTATATCGTGATTACCGAGCAAAGCCACGTAAGGTACACGTAACTTACCCATGATATCCCGTATCCACAGGAATTCTTTTGTCAACCCGAAGTCCGAGATATCCCCGCCGTGAATCACGAAATCCACGTCATCTCTTTTGTTCATGTGTTTCACGAAAGCCTCCGTCTCGTCATACCAGCGTTGAGTATCTCCCATGAGTACAAACCGTACCGTATCCTTATCGCGACACGCTTCCTCGATCAACGGGATATTCTTCTTGTTAATATCCAATTTCCCCGATAAACGGACATCATAAGGATGATACTCTATCAAATCACAACCGGCTATAAACATAGCCATCCAAAATAAAAAAATCCATTTTCTCATATCCAACACTTTTTTCCCAAATAATGCAAAAAGCAGACCAAACAGTATAAACGTTGAAATAAAAAAATATGCCCTAAACAGACACAGATATCAAAAATTATTTTATCTTTGTTTAGAAACTCGTGCAGGTAGTTCTTTTCCATGTGATGTGTATTGCTTTTTCATAACTAAGATGAATAAAATTCAAATAAAAAGATAGCGCACGATAATCGTCCGCTGAACAAAAGAACGCTATACGCGAGTCAGACGGGGGCTGTTGGCACAGTCCCCGTTATTCGTGAAATTTACATATCTTATCCTATTAACGGACAAACCGTAGCCCTGACATACCCGATCAAATCTTCTGGTTTTAAACGAATTTGCAACCCCCGCACTCCGGCGCTGATGAAAATATATTCAAATTGCAGACATGAATCGTGAATAAACGTGGGAAAAGCCTTCTTCATCCCGATAGGAGAACAACCGCCCCGGATATATCCGGTCACGGGAAGTAATTCTTTCATAGGGATCAAATCGGCCTTCTTATTCCCGGATGCTTTCGCCGCCAACTTCAAATCGACCTCATGATCTCCGGGAATCACGCAAACGAAGTGACCGTTCCGATCACCATGCAGCACGAGGGTTTTGAACACTTGTGCGATATTCTCTTCCAATTGCGCCGCCACGTGTGTCGCGGCCAAATCATGCTCGTCTACCTCATAGGGAATCAACTCGTAGGCGATTTTTGCCTTATCCAACAACCTTGCCGCGTTAGTCTTGTTTACCTTCTCTTTCATAATCCCTTGTTTTGCGGAAACAAAAATACACAAATTTCATCGAAACATACTTGAAAGCACACCTCATCTTTTCACGGGCACCCATCGCACTGCATCGGCGAATATAAGCTGCACGGCATCCCCTTCCCACCCGTAGTCTTCCGTTTTCTCCCAACTTAACGAATCCCCTCCCCGGTCACTTAGCAAAACACTGTATTCCCCTGCATTAAAATCAAATTTACCCAAAGAGATCCATCCGGCGTCCTCGTTATCCAGTATAACTTCCACGTCTGTCATTCCCTCGTTGGAACCGATCCGGTAAAAAAGCCGGGCACCCTTTATAAACGTACCGCGAGCGGGTGTCACCTGGATATTCGGCACATACACCAAAACATCGTACACCCCGGGAGCATCAATTTTCACTCTCCATTCCACTTCCGATTTTCCCGTTCCGGCTATTTTATAATAAGCACTTTTCACGATATCGCCATAACACTCGGAACTGGTCACGTGAGTCCAACGTTCGTGGTCATAGATATATTCATACTTTTTATGCTCTGTTTTTTCAGAGAAATAAGCTGCCAACTTCTCTCTCTTTTTCTTCTCGTGAATAATCACGTTATCATCATCGACAACCAAACCCGGTTCTTTCCTTAAAAACACGGTACTGTCAGTGTCCCAGATACCGGTACGCCCGTTTTTTGTTTTCTCCAACCGATTTTCACCAAACTCCATAAGCTTATTCCCGGGAATATTCTGACAAAGATTCATATCCAAGAAAAAATAATCGTCACTTCCGAGCACAATTCGTATCTCGTTACAGCCGCGCGCCGGAACAAGGAAACTATGTTTTCCGGAAGAACTCCCTCCCTCTCCGGAAGTCCCCCTCTCGAGAATAGTGACAGTCCCATCCATCGGCGAAGGATTATACACTTTACAACTTGCTATCTTTTGCGCATATTTCTCTTCCTCGAACAATTCCACTTTCATATCCCTTACATAAAAAACAGGCAGCATTTTCCCCTCGTAATACTTATCCAGAATATCACGGACATCTATCCCGAAACGAGCCTCGAACGCCTGTACAAACACGTCCAGCTCTATCCCGGCAAAAGCATGTCGCTTCTTGAAATCTTTCGCAAAATCCACCAATTCCGACCTCCCCACGAGAGCCCGTAAATGACTCTCAATCTGAGCATATTTTCTATCCAACAATATACGCAGGTTATTCAATTTAATATCTTTATCCTCCAAAGCTTCCCGCAACGACTTGCCATCCCAATAATCCACCACTTCTTCATACTCCATATCTTCCGAGAAATAAATCATCGGACCGCGATACATCTCCTCTGCCGCCAGCAAATGATTAATGATACCCCCGACGCCCGGGTATTTGTCCGATGCCACGATTCCCCCGAAATCTTCAAACATGGCAACACAATTGAACGCCCCATCCTGAAGATTCAAAACCAAAATATTCCGTAAAGCGTCACTTTCCAATTCAAAACGCGTACGTTCATCATTTTCCCATGGCCAATACTGTACACGAAAATAATAAGCACTATACATTTTTTCCGGAACAAATATCATCTCCGGCAGAATAAACTCGCTTCCCACACTCCCTTTTCGTTGATAGGGAATAAAATTCACGGGTGTTTCCACCACGGCAAAACGCCGGTACGGGTAATCGCCTCCCTTGTATTCCCAAACCTGACTTATAGGTTCTTGCAAAAGTATTTTCACGGAATCTGCACTCACCGTATAATCTCGTTCAAAAAAATCATGCCCCGGAAAATGTCCATTTCCAAAGAATCCAAAACAATACTCTTTTTCTCGTAATGCCCCAAGCTCAAACTTAAACGGGGCAAAGGGTTACGGTTTTCAAAACTAGCCACGTTCTCTTTCACGTTCATATTTCCCTGAGAAATCGCCGTTCTTTCTCCCACGTTCTCGACATGCAACGTATAACGGGTAAAATCATATCGACGAGTCAAAGGAGATAATATATTTACCGTGGGCACACTCACCGGATACCATAAACACTCGGGAACAAGAAATGTATAATCATCACCCACGCGGGCATAACACCATCCGTGACGAAAAAATTGATGAGGGCGTCGGGAAAAAAGGACTAAACGCGTATCATGGAACTCTTTATCCGTGAAATCGGGATAACAGACCGCTTCATCAATAAATCCTTCGTACTCCATGCGAAGATTCAGTTCCTCCCCGGAATCCAATTCCCGATCCACGATAACAACCTGCCCCTCACGCGTGAAAGGTACGGTATTTTCCTCCCGATCCCTCAAACTTGTCACCTGCAAACCGGGATTCAGGTACAGTATCGGATTCTTCAACCGGTTCGTGCGCTCATTCTCAAGCACCAGTTCACTTGTCACGTACATTCTTTCCCCTGCTTGACGGAAACGGATATCATGAGTTTTCACGTGCACGTTATCCACTCCCGCATACTTTTGAAATACTTCCCGGTACATTTCTCTCCGTGCATTTATTCCTTGAAACTTCCCGACATACAAAAATCCGTCAAAAACTCCCGCCAGAATAAAAACAATCCCGAATCCCCGAATGATTCGAATCACCCTGCTCCGATCCGACAATCGCTTCATCATTCCCACGGCTAACAGGATGAACCCGATACCGGACAACATGAAAATCCCTCTCTGCAATACTGTCCATGCCGGTTTTGCCAACCCCGTCACATCCGAGAACAAAAGCGGCAAAGCCCGTCCCCACGGGTCAAACACACCCCATAAAATCTCCCCTGTCCCGAAATAAAACGCCCCCAACAAAGCAAATAAAACAAGAATTGCCAAAGCATGATTCTTTATTTGATTGACAATAATTAATCCCAAGCCCAACACGAAAATCAACGAGGGAATCGTCAACACGACCATATAAATCAAATAAATTCCCGGCTGAAAAGTCCCCGGCTCCCCAAACAACAAATGTACCCCCATCCCACACGCCATCGTCAACACGTTCATCAACAAACACACCTCCAGTATCCCCAACACCTTTCCGGTCTGGTATATCGTATTCGTCACGGGACGGCTTAAAAACACCACGTTCGTTTCCAAACGTCGATCCCTCCTGACAAAATCCACCCCGACAAAGATGACCATGATTCCCTGCACCAGACTATATAACCACGCGTTCAAATAAGGAATATAGGAAGGCAAAGCGACCTCCGCCCAAGAACTAATTCCCCATCTTCCCCCTCCTTGCCATAACCATTGAAACCCGGTAATACCGACTAACACACAAATCATGAAAATCCAGAATAACTTCCCGCGTGCTATCAGTCTCCGCTCGTAACGAGCTATCAGGCGAATATTGTCAAATGTCTTTCTCATTTTAATACCAATTACATACCCATCCCTTCACAAAGGTAGTTTTTAAAACTAAAAGATAAAAGCTAAAAACTAAAAGTTACGTATATTATAACTTCTAGTTTTTAGCTTTCAGAATCCGGTTTATTCGTAAAATAAACCTGTAACTCGCCGCAGGCGAATGTAACCTGCAACCTGTAACTCGCCTCCGGCGATTTATCTCTGCAACGGGAATTTCAATACCGGTTCTTTCTCTTTCTTCGGTTCAGACTTGTTGATCTCCACGTCTTCAATCAAAATAGAAGCCGGGTAAATCAACGAAGACAACACCTGACGGTTCAAAATATAATTGGACACATTTTCCTTGCTGGAAATATCCAATACCCGTTTGATTTTCGACAGATTAATCGCGGAAACATCACCGAAACGAACCTGCGTTTCGCTACCGTCTTTCACGTCTACCTTGTAAATCCGGGAAGCTGTTCCTGCCATACTACGCACGATATAGGCATAATCCAATCCCTCGTCCTTGGCTGCCTTAATCAAGGCCTTTTTCATCTTATCCTGCTTCGTACCTTTATCCACCTCGATATGAATTGTTCCCGGTGCCGTCACGTAAACAATGTCCTGTCCAGTCATCACGAATCTGGAACTACCCGTGGAATGAGGAGTCTTCAATGAAGGTACTCGCCCGTTCAACATCTGGCGTAAAATACCTTTATCCACCAGCGTCATCTCCTTTGCCGGAACAACACCTTCCGCGTCAATCTCGTAAGCTCCCAATAACGGCACCCCGTTATATTTATCCAACGTGCTGTAATTCTTTACCGTCAAACGGTTATCCATGATCTTTCTTCCGATACGTCCGTCCAAAGTCTTGGCTGCACCTCCACGACCGCCTTCAGGTTTCCGGTAAGCGAACAATCCGCCTTGATTCAACAAGTTGTTCGTGAAAATAGCTGAACTGGCACCATCCTCGAAAAGCACCGGACCGGAATAAAACTCTTCCACTTCGGGAGCATCTTTCAATTTAATCAGATTCTCGGCAAAAGCTTTTACGTTTTTCTTCAGCTCTTCCAGTGAAGGCATATCCTGCGGACGAGCCACCAACACGGAATAGACATCTCCGATTTTCACGCCGTCCGCCGTGTTCACGAATCCCTGTGCATAGAAATTAACGTAAGAAACCGGTTGCTTCATGGTTACCCCTTCGCTGGTTTGCTTGTACACTTCCATGTCCAGCCCGCTGATACCCACGGATGAATTGTAAATATCCTTGTAACCCTTGAAAATAGCGGAAAGTTCGCGAATCGCGTTTTCCCACTCTTTCATGTTAATATCATAGGGCTTGCTCTCCACTATTTTCGTGATCGGCTCTGCCTTTACCAGATCAGGCAATGCTGCCTCTTCCGGTGTTTGCGGGTTAGCTTTCAAGGCAGCCTCTTTAGCGGCTGATTCCTGTAATGCCCATTTATAAGCAGCATCCGTCACCAACCAGTAGTTCTGACGAATCATATCATAATCCGCCTCGGCAGGCATACCTATTTTCAAGAATTGACCGATGTAACGGGAATCACTCGTGTTGTCATAATTTCCCAACAGCAATTGCGAAGAACCGATACCCATCCAAGGTAATTCCATTGAACTCGTGATAGCCCCCAACACTCCCGATACCTCGAATTGACGATATCTTCCTAGAGAATAGGACAAATAAAACGGCTTATCCATTCCCGGCAAAGCCAAATTTTCCTTATTTCTCTGCAACTCATCCTGCATGGCTTTAAAAATCACCTGATCTTGCTCGCTTTGTGCGACAACCGGACCGAGCAGCAGGAAAAACAATAATAGTGATAATATATATTTCATCGTATTAATTTTAGATTTAATGATTTTAGATTTTAGATTTCCCCGCTCATGCCAACACTCCTTTTAACTCTAAATTCTAAACGTCAAATTTCTTTTAGTTTTTAGCTTTTTTCTCCAATCCCGGAGCCGATAAAATCGGTAAAATATCCTGTGATTTGGCTTTCCGTTGCGTTTCTACTTTGTTTACCAAAATAGTCGGAGAAATTGCCGTAACAGGGATAGAACCGGACTCGGCACCACACATACCCGTGAATACACGAGCGTCATTTCCCGCGTAAATAATATTCGAGAACATGGAAAGGGGAGTTCCGATCAGATCCACGCCGCGTACCAATTGGTCGGGACGACCGTCCGCGAACACTTTGTACACTTCCAACGGGGTAACGTTAAAGGAGTTCGTTCCCCCTTTTCCGGTGAACGTGAATCCACTCGTTACCTCTTTAAAGAAATAACCGTATTCTTTACCTTGTTTTTTCACTTCCTCGATCAACAATTGGCGCAACTCTTCCGGAGTTTTCGGGTTAGAAGTCTCAATCACCAAATTAGACTGGCGAGATACCGGATCAAATCCCCCCATAGCCCGCGCGTGCCCGTTCGAGCGAGGATGCCCGTCAATCGGGGTGCGAGTCATCAGGAACTCGTTCAACTTGCCGTTCACAACCACGTCTACCCGTTCAGCCTTCACACCTTGGTCGTCATATTTATAGAAACCGTTCAAATCCTCCCCGGCATATTCCCGGATTGTCGGGTCATCATACACGTGCATATCAGCAGGCAACACGTACTCACCAACCATTTTTTTGAACGTCTGTCCGTCACTCTCGCTCTTCATGCGTTGTCCTTCAACACGGTGACCGAATATCTCGTGGAAGAATACCCCGCTGGCAGGACCGGACAACAAAGCCGGACCCGTGTAGGGATCTACCATCGGAGCGACACGCAATGCTTCAAGAGTTTTTACCATTTCTTTCGCGTCGGCGATGATCTTGTCGTTTGACGGCAGATCTTTCGGATCATAAGCAAAATAAGAAAGATTCAACGGCAATTCCATTCCGTCGTCAGCCTTCGTCTCCCCGAATACCATAATCCGAGCATACGGCAGATTCTGAACAACCTCCGTACCTTCGCTATTCACGAAATAACGTCTTTCCACGGTATAAATCATCATAGCGTCACCTTGCATGATTCCGGGTTGATTTTTGAACACGGCGGAAATTTCCTTCAACCGTTTCGCCCACTCGTCCAGATCAATTTTAGTTTTTTCTACCGGAAGCGGAGCCTCGTAATACTTTTCTACCGGAACTTCCGAGAAATAAGGAGCCTTATCCTCTTCCTCCACGTTCACCGTCGTCTGCGCTTTGGTTCTTTGGTACATATCCACGGCAAACTTGTAACGGTTGTTTGTCTCGTTCCAGATAGCTTGACGAATGGCATCTTCATTATTATCCTCGTCCAAAGGCAATCTGGCTGACGAAGGCTGTTGCGCCCCCATCTGGGCGAACTTGAAATTATCTAATGTTGCATCTCCCAAACGAATTTGCGGTACTAAAGTCCGGGAACGATATTGCTGACTGTTCATCAACGCCCCGAAAGAAGTGGATACCACGGACGTGGTCACATCAATAACCCTGTAATTCATGTGATACGGGGGAAACTCTTCGCCTTTCAGTTCCTTCATCTGTTGTGCCAACTCTTCCTTGAGTAAACTCAACAACTTATCCTGTGCCTGCCCGTAAGTTTTCGGTACAAACAACAAGGTGAGAAAGCAACTCAAAATAATCCATACTGTTTTTCTCATGTGTGTAATAGTTTTAATCTTGTAAATAATAAATAGTCTGAAAACACGCACTATTTTCGCTAACAAATATAAAACGATTCTGTATGGTTACAAAATGCAATCGATTTAAATTTTAGTTAAACCCGAGAAAAAATAAAAAAAGGGGATTTCCCATCACGGTACTTTCACCCTCCTAGACAAATTAGAATTCAAAAAACATTACATTTACATGTAACTATCTTGTAAAAAAAACGTTTTCAAAAAAGCCTCCGGTTATTAAATAGAACGTCAACTCGGATTTAACAAAAAAAGTGTATGCACACTTCCGGAGGCTTATTCCTTCATTTGTGCTATACACTTCTTTATTATTTCTCGAATTGACAAAGCAAAGGTATAGATTTCTTTATTAAAAACCACATAAAAATAAAATAATTTATACTTTAATTCCGACCTTCAATATTCCACCTGTTACCTCCCTACTATATTCTTCGTCAATATCACACACCTATTACACTATGTGTAAATAGGTTAATCAAATCTTCCTATTCTCTTTCCCCATCGTCGTTTCAACCAAGCCACAACCACGGAACTCACGATTCCCCCGATAATACTGATCACTCCGGCAAACAAATGATCTGCCATCTGCGACAACACCGAATTAAAACTCAATGTCGAGAACATTCCTATTATAAAATAATTCATACGATTGAAAGTTGAAAATTGAAAATAATAGAAGCCAGCCGCCCCGACGCAAAGCCCCGTGCGACTGAAATCTAAAATCAAAAATGGCAAATCAAGAAATCAATAAGCTGTCTGATGCCATCTTCCCATTATCCAGCGTGGCGAAGCAATACGCTTTAACCTTGGTGTTGTCCCACTCATCCGGTAGCGCATAACTCGTGCTACCACCTTCACCGCGGACTCTCAACGTTATTAATCTCGCCCGCTCTCGTACCGTCTCGTACAACACGCCATACACTTGATCTCCGGCAAACGCGTACCCGTCCTCTTCCTCTTGCATCTCTTGCACAAACTGGAACTTCTTACTTTCCTCATCATAATTCACGGTCACCTTTGGCGGATTAAGCATCCCCGCGGCAACCTGCAAAAGATCGAAATCTATTGTTCCCACGTTTTTCTCATCCACGGTTACCGCTTTCATATTCCGTGCCACGAAAGCATTCGACGTGGTCCCGTTCCCCACACCCGCGAAGCCTTTCCGAATGATCGGCAGAAGACTTCGGGATAACTGTACCACAGCTTTCATTTTCGCCCGCTGTACCAGTATCTCCGGTGTCGGGTTGTCTTTCCTTGAAAAAACTTTCGCTTTCGCGATATTTTTCCTTCTCGTGTAACACAACGTGATGTTACCTACTGATTTTCTCGCTTTACCTAACAAATAAGAATTAAATTCTGCCATAAAACAATTGAAAATTAAAAGTTGAAAATTGAAAATTTACTTATTCTGTGATTGCCGATTAAACGATTCCGTAATTACATAATCATAAATCGGAAATCACTCAATCAAAATCGGAAGTCATAAATCATAAATTTTTAAACGCCTCTTCCAACGCCGGTCCCGGATCCTGTTTTCTTGTTGTTATATCCGAGTGGCCTACCACGTTCTTGATCGGGTAATGTTTTTGAAGCAATCGGCAAACTTGTGCCAATACCTGAACCTGTACCCGCGTGTAGCGATGCCAAAAAGTCGGCACGTCCCCCTTGTCATCCGTGTACACCTCTTCTACCGGGACCTCCCGACCACATTCGGCAAAAAACTTTTTCCCTTTCTGCCGGAGTTTCCCGAGATTATCCAACTCGATCCCGATAGAATAATGATTCAATTCGGCACGTCCCGCGTACCAGCTTCTTCCGGCATGCCATGCCTCGATATTGAACGGCACAAGTTGAAAAACTTTCCCGTCCCGCCCGATTACCAGATGTGCCGAAGCCGCCACATCCGGCCGGGTAAGATAAATCGCGGAAGATTCACCACTCACACCCGCGGTATAATGCAACACGATCATATCCGGCTCCTTTAACGGGCGTGTATTCTTCGAACACACCAAATGCACCACCCCATCCCCGTCACCCATCAAACGATGGTTGACAATTGAAAATGGAGAATTAAAAATTGAAAATGCCATACTAAATAATTTAAAGTTTAAAACCTAATCGACAATCATTAAATCACTGAATTAGCGCCGCTTGCGCGTGAAAGCCTGCATGATTTTCTCCCCGCTCCTTCCCACCACGTATCCGCCTATTCCGATTTCCAGTAAATCCCAGAAGCGGGAAGTATCGGAGAGAATCGGCAGACTCGTGAAAGTACCGACAAGAACAATCAAGGCAAATATCAACATTACCAACGGTCGCCACGAGCGTTGTAACCAATTGCCACGAGCTTCTTCCACCAACACGGCAGTCCGAGCTTCCATCACCCGTTGTTCCCACTCCATGAACACCCGCAACAGATCCGTTTCCAGTTGCTTTTTCTCCCTCGCCGGGAGCGTCAGGCGATCGACCAACTCGCCAACCGCACTGACAATTCCGGTTACAGGCTTCATTTCCAGCCTTGAATTTTAATAAAATCCGACGGATAATAATACCTCCTCCCACAAATCTGACATTTCCGCACCTTATCTTTCTCCGCGTACCGTTCCAAAGTGCGGCGGTGAATCTCCAATTTTTTGCATAAAGCCTCCTCACTCATCATCTGCTCGAAAGGAGATTGTTTCAACTCCCGCAACCTCGACTCGATCATGCACAAACGCAGAGAAATACCTTCTTGCAGCTCGACTACCGTCACCAGTAACTTTTCATTCTTTTCCATCGTTCATTATAAATATAGGATTAATATTATCACCATCTCCTCGCATCCAATTTTTCAATATGATCTTCCAGCGACGTCCTCAATCGCTCGATCAACGCCGTCGGGTGGGGTCTTGCCAGCGACTTGCTGATCAACGAGTAATAATCCGGGTTCAAAGGCAGATTCCATACCCGGCAGAAAAAACGAATAAACTCCTTTTCCGCCATATCCCCCGTCAGACACCGAACGATACCCGAACGATAGAAACAAGCCAACAACTCCCCCAGTTCCATATCGTCTAACGACAGGGTAAACACGGAAGGCAACACCGCAGGTTCCGAACAAAAACATCGGGCATAACGCAGGTACGACTCTCTCTGCACCAGCACGAAACGATTGATCATTTCCCGTGTATCGGCATCCAGCTGTTTGAACTGCACCAACTCATCTCCCCGCGTAATCCTCAAGTAGCGATGCAATGTCCCGTCTTTCCGGGGTGAGAACACCTCTTCCAATTCCAACACCCGTTCGCTCAACATCTTCCAGATCATAAAACTCCGCTGTCCCCGGACTGCAGTCTCCGCCATCATCGGACAAACCGCCAATTCCAGATCCAAAAGTTCCAAACGCATCCCCCCTTCCCATTCATAACCGTTATAACGAATCGGAGCTGCAGGATCGCCCGTCAATTCCGCCTTTGCCTCAAACAATAGATTCAAGTACTTCAATAAATCATTTTTCTTGCTCATATCTTCAGGTATTGTGTATTAGAAAACGCTTTCCTGTCGGGAGTCCCGAAAAAACAATAAATATGCACCCGGGTTCCTTTTCTCCTCGTCAACGGGAATGTCACCTTTTCATCCAAACGCTTGGCCCCGATTCCCTCCACGACTACCGGGGAAAAAGAACGATTCCCGTACAACAACACGACAGTCAACCCGTCGTCGGCATCCCCGAATCCGTCCCACGTGTCAGCCTCCCATCGCAATGTCACCCGGTCTTCAGCGTCCACCTCCGCCTCCAACTCGTACACACCCCGGCGTTTCCCTGCCGAGAATTGCAGTAACGAAAAATCCCCGATTTTCCCGTTCGCCTTAAAGGCTTCCAGATTCATCTTCATAAACAAGGAAAAACCATTCATCCTTGTCCCTTTTGCCGATACATCCAGCACATCCCGCAACGAAGTTTCTTTCAATTTCTGGTAAAAACGCACTGCCACCCGGAACCTCGAACGTACCGCCTGCTGTTTCGGCGTATTGGGATCATTTCTATTCACCGCCAACGCCCTCGCGAACGTTTTTCCGTTCATGGTACAGAAAACGGTGTTCCCCACTTTCCCCCGAATCTTAAATAAACTACTTACTTCTGCCATAATTTTTCATTTAAAAATTTATACTCCAAAATCCACTGACATATCGTCAAACTTTGATGATGCAAACATACAACCCTTTCACCCGTCCGCCTTGCAGGGTGAACATGGACAATTCGTGACAATAACAGACTCTCACCAAAAAAGACAAAAAAATCAGGAGATGTGGCAAAACACACCTCCTAATGAATTACAATTTTTTCCGCGAACTATTACTCGACCACCTTCCAATCCGACACTGTTCCCGTTTCCGACGAGAAACTAACCCCGATACGATACAGCCGACGCTCATCTTCCAAGTAAGGCAACGCGTACCCCTTCTCCTCTATCTGGCGCAATGCCTCGTCCGCCGTACCGTCCAACTTGAATTCGAAAATATAAATATAATGATCGGTCTCGATGATACAATCCACTCGTCCCTCGCTCTGCTGCTTCTCCGTGTAAACCGTGTAAACGCTAACCAAACGCATCAACAAATAGAACGTGTAATGAAAATACCGCTCTTTCTCACGTTCGTTTTCCTTACGACGCATCGTGTAAGGAATACTACTCAAAAACGAGGTCAACAAGCGACGGAATTTTTCCGTGTCACCATCCTGTAAGGTATCCACCGTATCCTGTACCCAATTATTAATGCTTGTTCGCGGCTTCAAGTAATCTGAAGCCACCATGGTCAAGAAACCGTTTTTCACCTCGTTATTCGGGAAATCGAGCAAAAACGTGTTACGACGCATATTGTATCCTTTGATCGTCAAGTAACCACTCTGGTAGATCATCGGTAAAGGTTTTTCAACGTCTGCCTTGTAATCCACAAATTCAGGAGTTTCATAATAACGCCCCGTCAGTTCATTCAGATTTTCTCTAGTGTGATTCAATAGACGAATAAGATAAGACGGGGTACCACTCCGGAACCAATAATCTTGAATCATCATTGCATCCAAAGCATTCAATAAACTGAACGGATTATAAACATCCACTAACCGCGGACCGAAATGATAACCGTCATACTGACGTTTCAACAACTGCCTCATCCCTTCCGCATCATAATGATAAACCTCTGCCATCTCCGTCATGGGTGATGCAAAATAATAATCCAACTCATCTTGCGTAATCCCGCAAAGAGCCTCATACCGACCATCCATACTGATATCTTTCGGTTGATTGAAACCACTGAACACGCTCACCTGCGAGAATTTCGTCACTCCTGTCAGGAAAACAAATTGCAAATGCTCGTCAGCCGCCTTGAAAACAGAATAAAAACCTTTCAGTACCCCACGGTTCCATTCCTCCAGCAGCATCCGGTTGCCATCCACGGTCACCTCTATATTTGTATCCAACACGTCAAGAATCGGCTTGTCATATTCGTCTATCAACACCACGGCTCGATGCCCCGTCCACTCGTGTGCTTTCTCTAGCAATTGGATAAAACGATCCCCCACGTCCAAACCTCCATTTTCTAAACCGAATTCTTCCTCCCAACGGGATACATATCCTTGGAGCACGTTCTCTAACGTTTCCCCTTTCAAAAAATTCCGTCCGTTAAAATCAATATGAAACACCGGATACACCAACCAATCCTTCTCCAATTCGTCAATCGCCAGCCCCTTGAAAAGTTCCTTCCGTCCCAAAAAATAATTCTTCAGTGTAGACACCAAAAGACTCTTCCCGAAACGACGCGGACGACTCAAAAAATAGATTTTTCCTTCTTTCACCAACGAGTAGACCAAGGCGGTCTTGTCCACGTAAACATAACCGTCCTCGATGATTTGGTCAAAACTCTGGATTCCTATCGGGTACTTCATCTTCAAAATCGTTTTAAAGTTGTTCATACAAAGATATTACAATATTTTCCATGTCCCAACATGTCAAAGAACTTTTACCGATTCCTTCTGAAAATCTGCCAATTATCTCTCACGTTAAAATCTTAACCAGCCCCTTCTCTCGTTCTTTCCCCGTTGTTCTGTCATTATTTCCCCGTTTCGAAACGACTAAACTTTGACTGCACAACGTGAGAACATCTTACCCCCTTCTCGTACTCGGCTTTTTCACACCCCTATATCGTCAGATTTTGTTGCAGCGAACATTCCTCTTTTTCAACTACCAATTTTCCAAGATAAGCATAAACAATTTTGACGATCACAGACAATAAAAAACGGGTGTAAAATAGACTGAAGTTCATTCTCTCGTGCGAGAAATTCCTTCAGTCTGGCCCAAAAGCACGCACAAAATTTACATATTTAATATTAAAATTCTATCGAGTGATCTTCATTAAATCGGGTGTCGCTTGTATCGTGTCTCGTTTAGAGCATGCATCTCCGTTTTTTTCACGTTTCTGGTTTTCTCCTGCCGCATTACAGATATCGCTTGCCAGCACACCTATGTCAAAATCATCTACCAAGAACGTTTCGTCCAAGTCAGCGGGAAGTCTTACCTTATCCACAATATCTTTTTCTATCTCATGAAGACGGTCAAGCGGGAAGTTGAGCCAGAACCCCTCGTATTTTGTCGGTAACTCCATGTATTTTTCAATTTCACTACGACGCTCAATAGACATGTTCTTGTAGTAAGTATACCGATTTTTAAAATAGAAATGAACAACTTGGAGTATTTTATACTTATCACGAGCCACACGAAGTCTTACACCAAAGGAATCCCCATTTTCCTCGAGAAATATTAATTCTTCCCGAGATAAATGATCATGCACTATTTTTCCAATTTGCTGCTCAAAACCAGCAGCTGGTAAAAGCATTATATATCGATTAGGAATCTCCTTCACTGTAGTATCAGGATTGTTAATATTTCTGAGCGTCCAATTTCTCTTATCTTCTTTTATTTCGTAAGTCACGTTTTTCGCCTTCACGATACCAATCTTATGCTTTTGAGCCACCAAGATTCCAGAAATTAATACGAATGCTAATAATAAAATAATTTTTTTCATACGTTACTTTTTATCAGATTAATAATGTTTGGAAAATAATATGTATTTGTGTCACGAATAGAAAACCATCCCTCTCCTTGATACCCTGATAAACTTTCCAAGATATCCAAAGCATCATTATACAATTTATTAAACTTTTCTTGGTTAATACCCTTCCGAAGCATTCCCGTATTTTCATCTATATAATTATCAGCTATGTCGCGTATTAGTTCGGAAAATGCGGGATTAATCAGCATTGCACCTTTTGAACCGCCTGCATTTTTAGCATATAAATATTGTGCCAAATATGCTTCTATTTCATTATTTCTACTTTTAAGAGGGGATTGGTTTTCATTCTGTAAGATGTGAACAAACTCGTGAAATAGCAATTCATCTCGATAAGGGAATTCTAACGTGTAGGGGCTATAATAAATTTTTCCTCCACCGGCAAATCCCATTTTCATCGTTCCCACGTCGGCAAAATCTGTATTTACTTCAAAATAAATGTAAGGTTTCTCCTTGCTTATAAGTTTAAGTAATTTGCTTCCCAAGGTAGTCATAGATATATATGTCACCGAATTTCCCAAAACTGCAGGATAGCCTACTTTCAGCAACTTATCAACATCAAATTCACTAGGATAATTTAAAGATTGGAACTCGGGTAAAGTTAGGACATGCTCATCAAGTTCCAGCTCGGGATTCGCACAATTCCAAACAATGCTTCCGAGAAAAATTACCAGTAAAAATTT
>NZ_CAUFYA010000016.1:0-91508 GCF_959596855.1 uncultured Butyricimonas sp. | reverse complement strand
TGCGTGTGTCTGTTCCGTTTTCCGGGATTCGGTGATACACGTTCGGGGAAAGTTGTAGTTACCGGAGAGGTGAAAGGAGAGGAGGGCGAGCCGTTACCGGGAGTCACGGTTGTGGTGAAAGGAACCTCATGGGGATGTGTCACGGACAAGGATGGAAAGTTTAAACTGGACGTGCCGGATAAAGATGATGTCATACTCGAATTCAAGTATGTCGGGATGAAGACTCTGGAGATGCGGGTACCGAAAACCCGCGTGCTTAAAGTGGTGTTGTCTAAAGATACGAAAGAATTGGACGATGTGATTGTTACGGCGTATTACACCTTGCCGAAGAATGCTTTTACCGGAGAGATCACCACGTTGAGAGGTGAAGACTTGTTACGGGTTTCCCCGAACAATATCATTCAAGCGCTGGCAACGTTGGTTCCGGGATTGCGGGTTATCGAGAATAATGAACAAGGGTCTAACCCGAATGCCGTTCCCGAGATACTGATTCGGGGTGCTAGTTCGTTAGTGTTGAATGATCAGTCGGGAGTGAACACGCCTTTGATTATTCTGGACGGGGTAAAGATAACGATTGAAGAGTTGTATGATTTGGATATTTATGACGTGGAACGGGTGGATATTTTGAAAGATGCTTCTGCCGCCGTGCTATACGGCGAGAAAGCTGCTAACGGGGTGATTCTGATCGAGCGTACACGGGTGAAAGGAAATCGACCGAGGCTCAGCTATAATTTTACCCCTATCTTTAGTTTTCCCGATTTAAATTCCTTGCGTCTTTGCAACGCGGAACAGAAACTCGAGTTGGAGCGTTTGGCAGGACTTTATGACAAGGCGGACGGGAGCCTTTACCCGTCTTATGCTTATAAACTTGAAAACGTGCGTCGGGGTGTCGATACGGATTGGGCTTCCAAACCGTTGCGTACAGCTTTTACTCACGGGCATTCGGCATCCCTTACCGGACGGGGCGGGAATATCGAGTACAAGGTTGCCGGTCGCTTTACCGATATGTATGGCGTGATGAAAGGTGATTTCCGAAAGAATTACGGTGTCAACTTCTCGTTGGGATATCGCTTGCGTAAGAAGTTATTGATTACCTATCGTTTCGCTTACACGATGACCGACAGTAAGAATAGTCCTTACGGGAGTTTCGCGCAATATACTTTGATGAATCCTTACAATCCGGTGTATGACGAGTCCGGTAAATATATCCGGAAGTACGATTTTTACCCGCTCGGCGAGAAGGGAAACGTTCAACAGAACCCGTTGTACAACGCTTCGCTATCCAGTTTCTCGAAGAACCGGGGCAAGAATATAACGAATTATTTATCTGTGCGTTGGGATGTGCTTAAGTCTTTGTTCGTTTCTGGTGATTTGAGCGTGAGTCAACGGGATAGCCGGAATAAAGTGTATGTTTCACCGGAGGATTCCCGCTTCGATTCCGAGGTGCTTGCCAACAAGAAAGGAACTTACACGGAAACCCATGGCGAGAGTACGGATTGGAGTGCCAAGATGGCGCTGAACTATCGTTTGGTATTGAACGAGGCGGGAACGACTGTGGTTTCTTTGAGTGCGGGAACAGATATCGGGAAATATAAATCGTCCGCTTCGCAGTTGAAAGCGGAGGGCTTTCTGAAAGATAAAATGACCGATTTGAAGTTTGCCGCGCAGTACATGAACACCAAGCCGACAGGTGGTGAGCAGGAATCGGCGGAAGTCGGATTCTTCGTGAATGGCAGTTTCGATTTGTTGGGGCGTTATTTCGTGAACGGTTCATACAAAACGTCGGGTTCCTCGAAGTTCGGGAGCAATCATCGTTTTGCGCCGGTGTGGTCGGCGGGTATCGGGTGGAATATACACGAGGAGGATTTTATGGATTTCGATTGGTTGAACGTGTTACGTTTGCGCTTTAGCGTGGGTTCCACGGCTAACGTGACGTTCTCCCCGTACCAAGCCATGACGACTTACTTGTACGGGAATGATTTGCTTCATTACGGTGGGCTTGGTGCCGTGCCGATTACGATGGGAAATCCCGATATGAAGTGGCAGATCACGAACAAGTATAATTGGGGATTGACGGCTGCTTTATGGAATGAAAGAATAAACGTGGCGGCGAGTTACTATATCGAGAGGACGAAGGATGTACTTATGCCTCTTTCCTTGCCCTCGTCCGTGGGAGTATCCGAGGTACACGTGAACATGGGTAAATTGCGAAATTCCGGTTACGAGTTCTCGATTTCTGCCGAGATATTGAAAACGAGAGATATGTCGTGGCTCGTGACTGTGAACGGTTCACGCGTGATAGATAAATTGACACGGATTTCGGATGCGCTCCGGGCTCAGAATCTGGCTGCTTATTACGGGGTGAAACCGCAACCCATGTTCGTGGAGGGTGGTTCGCAATTCGGGATATATGCCATGCGTTCGGCAGGGATTGATCCTGCTTCCGGGCAGGAGGTGTATATCAAGAAGAACGGGAAATACACGTTTACTTATGATTCGGAAGAGCGGGTAGAGGTGGGGAACACGAATCCCACGTTGGAAGGGAGTTTGTTTACCGGTTTCGGGTATAAGGGATTTTCGGTGAATGTGTCGGCAGCTTATCGTTTTGGCGGTGACCTGTATAACACGACGTTAGCGAATAAAGTGGAGAATATTGATCCTTTTGGTAACGTGGATAGACGGGCTTTCACGGAGAGATGGAAAAGACCGGGTGATCTAGTGCGTTTTCTGGGGATTCCCGAAAACGAAACGGTTGTTAAACGATATTCCGAACGCTTCGTGGAACGGGATAATTTGTTGGCAATCACGAGTGTGATGCTGAATTACGAGTGGCAAGCGGAGTGGTTGAAGAAAGTCGGTATCAGAAGGATGAACGTGGGATTCGGTATGTCGGACATTGCCCGGATTTCATCCGTGAAACAAGAACGAGGAACGGAATACCCGTTTCAGCGAGGGTTTAATTTTACGTTGAGAACAACCTTTTAAATGAAGAAAGTATGAGAAAGATATGGTTACTGTTGTGTATGTCCTTCCCGTTCTTCGGTTGTGAGAACTTCCTGAATATAAATCCCGATTCGGAGGTGGTGAACGAGGATATGTTTAGTACCCCGGAGGGAGTGGAGGATGCTTTGTATGGCGTGTATATGTCTATGGTAAAGGAGGATATGTATGGAGGAAAGATGTCGGTAGTGGTTCCGGAGATTTTGGCGCAGAATTTCACGACAAGTGATGAGCATTTGTTTTATTTTTCACGGTTAGAATTCAATAATACCTCGATTAAATACTTATGTCGGGATATGTGGCAAGTTAGTTATCTTGTAATTAGTTATTTGAATAATATTATAGAAAATCTGGAGCGTAAGAGTGAAAAAGATTTTCCGTATTACAAATTATATCGTGGGGAAGCCCTAGGATTGAGGGCAGCAATTC
Organism: uncultured Butyricimonas sp.; assembly: GCF_959596855.1. Classification (NCBI taxonomy): domain Bacteria; kingdom Pseudomonadati; phylum Bacteroidota; class Bacteroidia; order Bacteroidales; family Odoribacteraceae; genus Butyricimonas; species uncultured Butyricimonas sp. The sequence continues at coordinate 88,079 of NZ_CAUFYA010000016.1, read as the reverse complement.
ATTTTGATATATTACGTTTGTTTGCAGTGCATTTAAATTCAGCAGATGAAAATGCAAAGAAAGAAGCGATTCCTTACGTAACGAAATATACTTTTAAAGTCACACCTTTCTCTTCCGTTGAAGAGATTTATGATAAAATTATTGCTGATTTGAAAGAAGCTGAAGCTTGTTTAGTTGAAGATAAATCTTTGATGCCTACTGTACGGAAAGGAAGTGAGTCCGGTTTTACGGGAGCCAGAGAATTGCATTTTAATTATTATGCGGCTCAAGCCATGTTGGCACGGGTATATTGGATGAAGGGGGATTTGGAGAATGCGAAGAAGTATGCCGATAAAGTGATTCAATCCGGTAAATTCACTTTTGCCATTAAAAGCACGCTAGGAACTTTTATGACAAGACGGGTTTCTTTGTCGGAAACTATTTGGGGACTTTACACGACGAATATAAGTGCTTACCTGTATGATAAGCAAATGAAAAGTAACGTGCTAAAACTTCCGTCAAATTGGGCAAGTATTTATGAAGAGGATGATCTGCGTCTTAAAAAATGGTTTGTGACGAAAGAATTTGAAGGAGGAGTGAAGGGAGTTTGTGTCAAGATTATGGATGAAAACAATGATGCTTCTCCATACACGGGTGGCGGATATTTGGGATTCGGCATGATTCGGATTCCGGAGATGTATTATATTATGGCGGAGGCTTTGTTGGCGGAAGGGGAAACCGAAGAAGCAAGGGTTTATCTGGATTCCGTGGTGGCAGCCCGGGGACTGGTGAAGTTTGCCGACCGTGATTTTGTTCGGGATATAACGATAGATGATATTATGAACGAATGGCGTAAGGAATTTTACGGGGAGGGGATATGGTGGTATTGCTTGAAACGGAGGAACAAGGATATTTTCGTGCATGAAAGAAATTCGGTCATTGCGGGAAGTGATAAAATATATACCTTGCCGATACCTGTTGATGAATTTGAATACCGTGACGAATAATTTCAAAAGTCAATGATGATGAAAGATAAACGTGTAATCTGGTTGATATTGTCAATGCTGGTTTGTGGATGGGCTTGCAGTGATAAGACCATAATCTATAATCCGGAACAGAAAAGAAGTATCTATTTTTACAAGGATGTCAATAGATACGCGTCGAAAGTCGTTCCGGATACGATAGAATTTAGTTTTGCGGCACTGGAAGAGTCGGAATACCGTTATGATATTCCGGTGAAATTCATCGGGATGCCGATAGAGAAAGAGATAGAGTGTGAGGTGGAAGTTGTTGCAGACTCTACCACGGCGGAGGCGGGAAAGCATTATGAGATGGGGAAGATTGTGTTTCCCGAAGGAGAGGTGGAGGGAATGTTGTCGCTCCGTTTGAAACGGACGGAAGATATACAGAAACATCCCGTGATGATTTATATGAGATTGCAGGAGGACGAGAATTTCGTGCCGATGGAGAATGAATGTTATCGGTTGTCTGTGGTGGATGGGGTTTTGGTTGCTCCGGGATGGTGGGCAAGTGGGTATTTGGGGGTGTACGCTAATGGTAATTATAAACTTTACCGGAAAATGCTGGAATGTTACTGGGAATTGGAAGAGTTGAAACCCGTGTTTTATGCCGAAACCGTGAAAGAATACGGGAGATACTTGGAGAAAGCACCTGCTGGATTTTTTCAACAACCGAATAATATCGTGTGGATCAAGTACGTGTTTAAACCTGCTTACGAATTTTACAGTGATCCGGAAAACACGTATGACGGTTTTGACATGGTTAATCCCGATCGTTTTATTCGTTAGGAAATGAGTTTACAAGGAGGAAAAGTGTTTATGAAAACGAGAATTTGTATAGGTATCTGGCTTTTGTTACAGTTCGGGATATATGGTTGTCTGCATGATCATACTTCCGTCGGGGATAAGGAATTGTCGGAAATCACAATAACCGCGGAACATGATACATTGGTTGCTTACTTTGGTGAAGAGTTTATTCTCGACCATTTGAACGTGGAACAATCCGGCGAAGAGTTGCCCTTGTCTTACGAGTGGGGATATGGTAATTTGAAAATGAACGGGAATGAAATAGCGGAATACCCGATTCGGGATTCTTTGCGTGTTATCTCGCACGATCCGCAACTTCGTTATACCTTTCGGGAATTAGGAACATTCGGATTGAGTTTGAAAGTCGAGAACGGGGAGTCTATTCGCTTTAAATATTTCGATTTACAGATGGAGACAGAGTTCTCGGACGGAATAACCGTTTTAAGTCGTGATGAAGCGGGAAAAGGACGGTTATCTTTTATGAAAACGCTCACGAAAGAGGAAATTGATGCCGGAGTGGAACCGTTCTTCCGAACGGATATCATGGAAACCATCAATCCCGGGATAGAAATGGAGGATGTAACCGATATGGTACAAGTGAATGAAAGATTGTTGGTTTCTTCCGATAATACGGTACGGGTTTATAATATGGATGTTCGTACTTTTGATGTGAATAGCATGACTTCTTTCCGGGGAACTTATCCGACTTGTTCTTTGCGCGGTTTTGCGGGGATATCGGCACAAAATAATATGTATATATACTCTGATGACAAGAGTGCTTACGTGTATGATTATGTGGTGGATGAACTGATACTAACCCGTTATTTTGAAGACGTGGAGGCGGATGCTTTTTGTATGGGAGAGAAGCCCGTGTTTATCAATTACGAGAAGTCTGTTTTGTATTCCCCTCGAAGTGGAGGGTTTAATGAATCCGGTGAGAGATTCATAGCTTTTGATGTTCATGCTGTTTGTTTTGTCGGTTCTAAATTGTACATGGTGAATACCATGAAAACAATGCCGACACAGGTCTATCTGGCATTGACAAATGCTACATTCAGTTCCTTAAGTACTGTAAAGTTCTATCCGTCCCCCGAAGCGATTAAGATAGACAGGGAATCTATTTGCGTGGGATGCAGTGCTTTGAGTTGTATATTTTATACTTATGATAATGCCGTGTATTGTTGGAATGTGACAAAGGAATTGCCGACCGAACCTATTGTTGTCCTGCCGGATGGAATGGAAATAACTGCTTTATCGATGAGTGCTGATGAAAATTTGTTGTACGTGGGTTTGTACGAGGAAAACTCGGCCTACGCTTTAAAAGGGAGTCTTTACATTTACGATGCTAAAGATTATAATTTGGTTAAAACTTATCCCAACATAGCAGATAAACCGTTGCGTGTGATTTATAAAAAACGAGTGTAGAAAAAATATTCGGGTGATAGCCATTGAATATTAAATACAATTCTTAACTTTGCTACGCACGTGTAAATGTTGTGTATTAATATTAATTAAAAAATAGGTGCATGAAAAGAATGTTATTGCTTGTTCAGATATTGATTCTGACTATTTTTGTTTCTACTGGAAGCAACGAAATCGACACCAATAGAAGAGATGTTCCTGCGCTCCCAGTACAAGCAGTGGATCAGCCTTATTATAATCAACTTTCCAAAGGTGGAAATTGTTATACCAAGGATCATCATTGGTTGAAAAATGGAAATAACCATATACAAGTTGGAAAATCGTATTTTAGTATTTCTGCAATAGGTGATGCAATATCATTTATTTCTCCAGTAAAAACAGTAGATGACACTTTTGTAAAAGGAGATTTATTAGCTGAGATAGAATCTGGAGATAGGATTTTGGAGCTTAGAGCTCCTTGCGATGGTAAAATATTAGGTATAAATCCACAAATTGAAAATCCTTCACAGATGGCACTCGATCAAGTGTGGGTTTATAAATGCGAATTAAAAAGAGATCAGTTGGGAACTTTAATGGACGATCAAGAATACGCTCGTTATATTCAGTAAAGTAGAAAAATCTATAATCTCACCCTTGAAAAAGACTATTTTAAATGCTTTTTCAAGGGTGTCTTGTATTCGGATATTTATGATTACAAGACGTGTTCCTATAGAGAATCCTATGTAATCCTATCGAAGACCTAGGGTAATAAGTACATAGGGACGGTGCTGGTCTGCTCTAAGTCCAGTGATTCTATAATGGAGATAATAGGATCTCCACAGGATAAACGGAGGAAGAACGAAGGAGGGGTATGATTACGGTATTACTTGGGTAGGATTACAGTGGGTTCTCCATAGGAAATGGTTATTTTCAAACTCCTTGTTTGTTCCCGAAAAGAGAGATATGTAATCGGTCGCAGTAACGCCAGCCATTCCGGATGCAATGTTCCAATGTTTGGGGGATGGTTAGTCGTAGTTTTTCGGGGGTGGCACCCATGGGCATAAGCAGTATATCTTCTTTTTTCCAGTCTTTTAGCCGGGCAAGCAATTGTTTGATTTCCGTGATGTCGGACTCGTTGGAGTAAACGAATTTAAGTTGGAAGTCTTTCCCGTGTTTTCGGGCGTGAGTGATAAAAGATTGTATCGCTTCCGGGTTTAGGCGTATCGTGTTATGTCGTTCGGCGTGAGGGGGAGGAGGGACAGAGCCGGATAATTTGGGCGACATGCTAAAGAAATCGAGTTCACGGGCACAGGCTTCGTCAAAAATCGTGGCGTTCGTTTCCACGGTAATATGGAATGGAGTCACGGACTTTAGTTGACGGCATAACTCTCCGACAGCTTCCGCTTGCAGGAATGGTTCGCCGCCCGTGATTACGATATGGTCGATGTTTCCCCGGTTATGACCAATGACGCGTACGGCTTCTTCTATCGCTAAAGTGAATCCGTTCTCGACACGATACGCCGCGTAAGCCGTGTCACATTCACACGTGCCACCTGCGGGCGTGCGCCACGTGCAATGAAGATTGCAACCTGCCAAGCGTACGAAAAGAGAGGGTATGCCGTTTAATTTCCCCTCGCCTTGAATGGTGCCGGGTACAAGTAATCCCGAAGCAGGCAATTCTTTCAATAATTCACCTGCTTTATCTCTCGTGACGGGGAATATTCCGTCTTTGGCTAGATGCAGGTTCATTTTATCAATTGTTTCCACCATGCATCATTTTTCCACTCTTCCCGAATAGCCTCGGAGAAGCGTATGTCGTGAATGTCAAAATCGACTAATTTCATGTCCTTGCGGAATGCTTCGGCGTATCCGGTTGCCGTTTCATGTACCCGAACGGAAGAGAGTTGCACGTTGCCCTCGCCATTCTCGTGTGCCGTGTTCTGGAGAATCTTGTCTATCAAATAGAATAAAAGCAAAGCGTACCCTTCGGCTGACGGCGAAACGGGAATTTCCGCTACCCGGCGGTTGTATTTGTACACGAATGATTTCAGTTCTTCGGATTCTTCCCGCCACAGTGAATAGGTATGGTCGAAACTGTCCACGAGTTCTTTTACCTTGTCGAGCAGCACGAAGTCCATTACCATGTAGCCTCTGTCCAGCTTATCGGACGTGATAAATACTTCCACGATATACGAATGCCCATGAATATTCTCCCGACACCGATGTGATGAACAGTTCCGAACAATGTGCGCTCCCTCGAATTTGAATAACTTTCTGATAAGCATGTAATGATTTTAGATTTAATGATTTTAGATTTTAGATTGAACTCCTCCGCCCTTCGGGCACCTCCTCTTATTTTCAATTTTTCATTTTCAATTTTCAATTGTAAGCGGGTCTTTTATCCCTGCTTCCTCGAATGCTTTGGCACGGAGAAGGCAACTGTCACATTTGCCGCATGGTTTTTCACCGCCCCGGTAGCAAGTCCATGTAAGACCGTAGTCTACTCCAAGACGGGTGCCCCAGCGAACCTCATCGGCTTTGGTTATGTGCATGAAAGGCGCATGGAGGGTGATTTTTTGTTTTTTCTCTGCCCCGAGAACTGTTCCCAGATTGATGGTTTGTTCCATGGAACGGATGAATTCTTCCCGACAATCCACGTACCCTGAGTAATCCACCTCGCTGACGCCGATAAAGATATCGGCAATATCCAAGGCATCAGCGTAAGATGCCGCCACGGAAAGAAATACCATGTTACGTGCCGGGACGTAGGTATTGGGAATGGTTGTACGGTTGATATTCCCGTCGCCGATATCCATTTTCTCGTCCGTGAGGGAACAACCGTCCCACTGGTTCAGCATTAATTGCACGAATTTATGTTCTTTTACCCCTGCCGCTTTCGCCACGGCTTTGGAGGCTTCAATCTCCTTGTCATGTTTTTGCCCGTACTCGAAAGTAATGGCATACAATTCATCAAATCCCTGCTCTTTCGCAACATATAAAGCCGTCGACGAATCCAGTCCCCCGGATAATAAAACAAGCGCTTTCTTCATGATTTTCTTCTCTTGTCAATTTACACGACAAAGGTAAATATATTTCAGACATTGAACAATTCGGACGGGTCGGAAGAGAGAAATTCTTCAAAAGAAATTCCATCCGTTCCCCCGATAAAGGTTGGGTTTGGGTGATAAGTTTTTTTATTTAAGTAAGGCTAATAAATTATTTAGAGATAGCGAATAAAATTTGGAAAAATATGTTTTGTTAGGAAAGAGGTTTGTTTCTTCTTCTATTTAGTAAATATTTAGTAAATTTGTAATAATGCATTTTAGGCAAGAGGCGGCTCGTTGGTAGTAATTTAATACGGAAGGTTATGAAAAAATTCAATGAAATGACAGAAGAAGAAATGTTTGAACGAATGCTTGAGATTTTTGAGGCATCTGTTCGTGCGACACATGATTTTTATACAGAAGAAGATATCGAACGTCATTTGTCGATGGTTAGAAATTCATTATCATGTCCTTGTCATTATTTTTGCATAGATAAGGAGAATGGGAATATCGTTGGGTTCGTGTCTTTAATTGGTAGGTATATTGATATGTTGTATGTACATCCGGATTATTTTAGCATGGGGTATGGAAGAGAATTGTTGGATATCGCTTTGAATGAATTTCGGGCGGACACATTGTGTGTTCTTGAGCAAAATACACGTGCGTTGGAAATGTATAAGAGAAGAGGGTTTGTGGTTGAAAGGAGAATGGAAGCGGGTGAAGAAGACGAGCCTTGCCCGGTTTTATATATGCGAATGGAGAATCCTGCGCTAAAGATGGTGGAAATTGACCCGAGTAGGGACCAATATGATGAGTTTTTGAGGTGCGGGAATTATTCGTTGGAAAAGAGGTGGCATTATTTGCAGGATTGCGAGATGTTTGGACTTGAACTTGATGGGGTGCCTATAGGGGTTGTTGTCGTGAATCAAGAGTGCCGGATAATGAATTTTGCTATATTGGAGGAGTATCGAAAGAAATGTTTTGATGTTTGGGTAATAACTTTTTTATTAGAACGTTATTGTAAACGTTTTCATTGGTTAAGAATAGCAGTGAGCGGGGAGCAAGTTCCTTATTTTAAATGTTTGGGTTTTAGGCGAGAGAAAACTGTAAAAGATTATTACCGGCATCTATATCTTCGTTCAAGAAGGATACACAGAAAACGATACGATCCGTGGGATTTAGTATTTATGCGATTGAAAATCGGGAAGTAGTTCTTTTTTATTTGCATTGTTAATAAAAAGGTATAATTTTGTGAAGGACATTATAGGAATGGGCATAACGGGTGTATGGTTATAACTCGTAAATGTTATATACATGCAGAATAGAAGAGAACGATTCTTGCAACAGATAAATACCAAGGAGGCGGAGGCTTTCAAGGAATTGTTCCGTGTATTTTATAGTACACTGGTAGAGTTTTCTATGAATTACGTGGGACAACAAGATGTGGCGGAAGATATCGTGCAGGAGGTATTTGTTTCCGTGTGGGAAAAAGACACGCGATATCCAACCTATAATGCTTTTCGGAGTTTTCTTTATAATTCGGTGCGAAACGCAAGTTTGAATCACTTGAAGCATAAAAGCGTGGAGGAAAAGTATCTGGCTTCTTTGGGCGGGGAAGTGGACGAGGATGATGCGGACTTGAAGATTATGGAAGAGGAGTTGTACCGCTTGTTGTTCGACACGATAGACGAGTTGCCGGAGAAATGCAGGAATATATTTTTGTTGCACTTGGAGGGTAAAGGGAACGAGGAGATTGCGCTTCTTTTGAAATTATCCGTATTGACCGTGAAAACCCAGAAAAAGCGGGCGATGCAGTTTATTCGGGAACGTTTGGGGACCGCGTATTTTTTGTTACTTTCTTTGGGGATGATTTGAATTTTTCGGTATTAATTTTCCAAGGTTTTTGCTAATATTGTGATTTGATAATTAGGCAAATAAGGTGTTTTTTGTTATTTGTTAAGGGCGTTCCTGTAAAAAAAATCATTTTTTTTGTACCTCTTTTTAAGTGCCTTGTTGTTTTAAGTGTAGAAAAGAATAAAAGGAATGGATGATTGTAAATTTAGAATGGTTGAACTGATGCATCTTTATTTGTCCGGGGTAATAACGGACGAGGAGATGCGGGAGTTACAGGAGTGGTTGGATGCCGCACCTGAAAACAAGCGAATGTTTGATAAAGTTCGTGCCGGAAAAGATATTGTATACAGGTATAAAATGCATAAGAAGGTGGATCATAAAGCCGCATACGGGCGTTTCGAGAAACGGGTAGGTATAAAGAGAAGAATATTTCGCTTGTGCCTGAAGTATGCCGCTATATTACTTCTTCCGCTAGGCGTGATCTTTGTTATGTTGAGAACGAATCGGCAGGAAACTCCCGAGGTCGTGACCGTGGCAGATATATTACCGGGAGAAGCAAAGGCCATGTTGATTCTGGCTGACGGGAAATCAGTATTGTTACAACATGATACGGCACGTGATATTACGGTCGGTGATGGAGTGAACGTGACAAATTCCGGTAACGGTATCGTGTATTCCGGCAGGGGAAAAGGGATGGGGAATTTGCAATATAACACGCTTCGGACTCCCCGGGGAGGCGAGTATAAAATTACATTGTCGGACGGTTCGACTGTACAGTTGAATTCCGCGACTCAACTGAAATTCCCTGTAACGTTTGATTCGGAGAAGAGAGAGGTGTATTTGTCGGGGGAGGCGTTTTTTGAAGTGGCGAAGGATTCGGAATGTCCTTTCTACGTGATCGCGGACGGAGTCCGGATTCGGGTATACGGTACTTCGTTTAACGTGAATACGCATGACAAGGAGCGCGTGCGAACGGTTCTCGTGGAGGGTGCGATCGGGTTGAAGGCGGAGAATGGCGGGCAGGAATACCGGATGAAGCCTTCGCAGTTGGGCGAGTTTCGTCGGACAGATGCATCTATTGACGTGAGGACGGTAGATATAGAGCCTTATATCGCGTGGAAAAACGGTTTCTTCGTGTTCGAGAACCTGAGTATGGAGCAGATCATGAATACGCTTTCCTTGTGGTACGATGTTGATGTTATTTACGCGAATGAGCAATTGAAGAAATTGCATTTTACAGGTCACGTGAAACGGTACGAGAAGATAGATAATATTTTGAAAGCTATCGAGAGCGCGATTGGAGTCACGTTCTCGGTACAGGACAGAACAATTAGTATTTCTAAATAAAAAACACCGGCAGGTGTTGGAGCACTTGCCGGTACGTGTTTAATAACCCTGATAAGTCGATGTTGGAGCATCTCTTATCAATAAAGTAAAATTTATAATGCTCAAAGTTATGAAAAAAAAATCAATTATGTCCTTTTTTTCACGAGATGGGGGACAAAAAACTGGATTGATTATGAGATTGACAGTATTATTGATGTGCGTGTTTTCGTTTACCCTCGTTGCGAACACGAATGCACAACAGGAGAGGGTGGATTTGAATTTGAAGGATGTGTCGATCCGGACGGTGTGCGGAGAGATACAAAAACAGACTAATTTGTCTTTCGTGTATAACGTGGAGTTGACCCGGAATTTAGGGCATTTCACGGTGAAAGCCAGACAGGAAACGGTGGAGAGTGTGTTGAACAGGATATTGGCTGATACCGGTTTGACTTACAAATTCGAGGGAGATATTATCGTGATACACGAGGCCGTTCCAGAACCCGCTCAACAGGAAAAGAAGGAGATCACGATCGAGGGGGTGGTCGTAGACGGCAGGGATTCTCTTCCGGTTATCGGGGCGACAGTAGTTGTAAAGGGAACGAGCTTGGGAGTCGCTACCGACATGGACGGAAAGTTTAAATTGACGGTTCCCCAAGCGCAGAACGTGGAACTAGAGTTCTCTTTCGTGGGAATGAAGAAGCAAATCGTGAAAGTGAACGGGATGTCTAATCCTGCGCCTTTGAAGATTGTGATGGAAGAAGAGGCTGTCGGCATGAACGAAGTGGTTGTTGTCGGGTATGGAGTTACGGCTTCTAAGGATTTGACAGGACAAGTGGCTTCTTTGAACGAGGAACAATTGAGTAAGAAAAATGCGACGAATGTTGAAACGATGTTGCAGAATGCGGCAGCCGGAGTAGTTGTTTCCTTGGCATCTTCTAATCCGAATGAAAAAATTCGGGTAAGGGTACGCGGAGAGGCTTCTTTGACGGGGGAGAATGAACCGTTGTACGTGGTAGATGGTATACCCGTAACTTCCGACGTGATGAGTGCTATTTCTCCGCAGGATATTCAATCGATGGATGTGTTGAAAGATGCTTCTGCCGCTGCTATTTACGGTTCACGGGGGGCTAACGGAGTGGTTATCGTGACAACCAAACGAGGTAAAAGCGGTAAGCCGGATTTGAATGTGAGTTATGCTTTTAGTGTAGATTCGAGGATCAATAATTTTTCCACGTTAAACGGGGATGAATTTCGTGAATTCGTGCGCTATATTGCCGAGCAAACGTTAAAAGTGGATGCTTCCAACACGACTGCAAAGAATATACTTGCCGAGGGAAGTACTGTATTGAAAGATGGAAACACGGATTGGTACAAAGAATTGAAACGTCCTTCTCATCGTCATGATTTGAATTTATCCGTTCGAGGCGGGGGAGAACGTTCAAATTACTATATTTCTTTAGGGGTATTGGATTATCAAGGGATGGTCGAGCACGATGATTTTACCCGTTACACGGGACGTATCAATCTGGATTATGATATTACCGATTTCTTGAAATTCGGAACGTCTACCACGTTAGGATACACGGATGTGAGTTCTCCGGGTACTTCGTTGTACACGGCTGTCGGATTCCGTCCCGATTTTCCGATATATAACGAGGACGGGTCTTATTATAAAGAAGGAACTTCTTATAACCCGGTGGCATCGAATAATGCCAAAAGTTATAAGGATAATTATAGTATCTTATCCGCTTCTTTCTTGGAGTTAAGTATATGGAGGGGCTTGAAATTGAAGACTTCCTTGTCTATAAACCAGAATATGTCTTATTCGGAAAGTTACACGCCGACCTATTTGACCGCAGATGAGAAAGGTGCCGGTTCGGAATCGACGAGTCGTTCGTTTACCACGGTATTTGATAACACATTATCTTGGAACGGGCGTATTAATGATGCTCATGCTTTGGATGCCGTGGTCGGTATTTCATTTGAACGTACTAAAACACGTAGTTTCGGGGTGAGAGCTAAAAATTACCCGATGGATGAGATTTTGACGGGTATCACGAATGCCAGTGAGATTGTAAGTAAAAGTGGAGGTGGTACCGTGTATGGATTACAGTCTTCTTTTGCCCGTATCAATTATCGTTTGCTGGATAAGTATTTGTTCACGTTTACTGCACGTTATGACGGTTCTTCTTCCTTCGGAACGAATAATCGTTACGGGTTCTTCCCGTCGGGAGCTATCGCGTGGCGTATCAGTGACGAGAGTTTTATGAGGGGACTGAAGTTCTTGGATGATTTGAAAATTAAATTTAGTGTCGGTAAAACGGGCGTCCAGAATTTTGACCGGGGAAGTTACGCGAATAAAGATTTGTATTCTACCGGAGATTATTTGAATAATCCTTCTATATATCATAGCCAGTTGGGAAATCATGATATTAAATGGGAAACCACGATGCAATATGATTTGGGTATTGATTTCTCTATCTTGCGCTCTCTTGTGAGCGGTAGTATCGCATATTATCGCAAGAATACGGATGATTTGATTTGGACTTACACTCCGCCTTCAAGTTTGGCCGTGGATCCGATACCGACAAACGTGGGTTCCGTGCGGAATCAGGGTATCGAGATATCTCTTCGTGCTAATTTATTGCGAGGGAAAAAAGATTGGAGTTTGGAATTAGGTTTGAATGCCTCTCATAATCGGAATAGGGTATTAGAATTGGTTGAGCAGGGAGGAAGTGATAATGGAATGGGTATAACCGTACAAGGTTCCGGAAACCAAGTATTGGCAGAAGGACACGCGATGGGGTCATTCTTCGGTTATCAATATGATGGGATTATCCAGAATCAAGCTACTATAGATAGGTTGAACGCGAAAGCTACAGAGGCTAAAGGTAGCACGGCTTACTATAATGGATCCGGTTTACGTCCGGGGCATTTGTTACTTCGGGATGTGGATGGAAACGGTTATATTGATAATAAAGATCGTATGATTATAGGTTCTCCGGAGGCAGATTTGATTGGGGGTATAACTTCGACTCTGGCTTACAAGCGACTGAGTTTATACATGCATTTCGGTTTCCAAATAGGGGGAGAGAAGTTGTATAATAAGACGTTACAGAATTTGCCGAATCAATTGACCGGATTGGTTGATTACAATTTGCATAATCGTTGGAGCGATGAGAATCGGAATGCAAAATTGCCGGCCATGTATATAGGTGATGCTGTTGCACCCAATACGTCTTTATCGTTGTTTAGCACTTCCAATCTCCGTTTGCAAGAACTTCGTTTATCTTACGATATTCCGAAGTTATGGGGAGGTAAATATTTAAATTCAGGAGAGCTTTATTTCACGGCAAGTAATCTTTTCGTGATCACGAAATACCCGGGACAAGACCCTAGTACGATAGGTTCGGCAAGTTCGAATTATGGTGCGAACTACGAGAATTGGAATTATCCGTCTTCACGTACATTCTCTTTTGGTGTTAAACTTAATTTCTAAAAATTGTGAGTATGAAAAAAATACTGATTGTATTTTCGATTATAATAGGTTTTACCAATTGTCAATTGGTAGACGTGTTGGAACAAGATCCGATGTACGAGTTGGATCTGGAGAACGCGATAACCTCGCCGAAAATGGCAGAATTAGCTTTAAACGGCGCGTATTCCTATTTGCCGTCCACTAGCACGAATTATTTGTTTGCCGCGTTAAGTGGTAGTTTTATGTCCGGGGCTATGTTACGGCAAGATTTTGTTACCTCGGGGAATGCTATCTATTATTCCGAGAGATATTTGAATACTTTGTCTTATAGTTCTTTCGGGGATGGAGAGTGGAGTGATGATTATAATATAATCAAGAATGTCAATTATTTGTTGACATCATTGGAGGGGATTAATGATAGTGAATTTGAAAAGGGAAGAAAAGAGGAGATTGTCGGAGAGTGTCATTTTCTCGTGGCTCTGGCTTATTTCAGGTTATTGCGTCAATTTGGCGAATATTGGGATGAAAGCAGTAATTACGGGGTACTTGTTCGGGATGAAATACCATCGGTTGCCAATGCTGTGAAGGCACGTACCACGGTAGCTAAAAGTTACGAGGAAATTTTTAATCATTTGGAAATAGCTTTGGCTCAAGCTCCCGCATACACGACTTCCACTCGGGCATCCGTACAGGCGGCAAAAGCGCTGAAAGCGGTTGTGCTGTTTTACCAAGGGAAATATAGTGAAGCGGCCGTTGCTGCCGATGAAGCTATCACGTCGGTGAATCCTTTAGACCCAAGTTATTCTAATGTGTTCACGAATACGGAAACGTCGAAAGAAGTTATTTTCTGCCGGGCATTTAGCACGGATGAGGCATCCGATGTATCTTATCTTATGGAGAAGGCTTCCGGGGCTTCCGGGTTGTGGGGACCGACCGAAAGTTATATGAATTTGATTGAAGGGGATCCTCGGAAAACATTGGTTACTGAAAATAAAAATGTTACTTATAACGGAGCGACCTACAATGTAAATACGGTAAAAAAGATTTATCGTCCGAATGATGGTGTGCCGGTAATATTCTTGCGTACAGCTGAATTGTACTTGATTAAGGCAGAGGCATTGGCTCGTAGTAATAGTTCTATTGCTGATGCTTGGGCTCCGATCAAAGAATTACGCGGGCGTGTGGGAAGTACGAATTTAACAGAGCCGGCAACTCGTGACGAGTTAATGGATGAAATATTCAAAGAGTGGTGGATCGAAATGGCTTTCGAGAATTGGCATGAATGGTTTGCCGTGCAACGTTTTGATCGTTTGTTGGAAATGAATCAAAGTTTGGCTGAGCAGTTGGAAGATGAACAAGAGAAAGACGAGGAAAATAATACAGCTAGTTTCGTGGAGGCTTTCATGCAAAAGTTGGAAACCAGAAAGATTTATAATATCCCTACCGGAGAGATTAATGCAAATTCTATTTGTGAACAAAATCCCGGATATTAAAAATAAAGATTATGAAACATATCGTGTATATAGTACTTCTTTTATTAAGTATGAATGTCTCTGCCCAAACGGAACCGAACTATGGTATTCAGTTTTATCATGGAACATGGAAAGAGGGAATAGAGAAAGCTAAAGCGGAGAACAAATTGATATTCGTGGATTTCTACACTCAATGGTGTGGTCCTTGTTTAAATATGGCGGAGAGTGTGTTCACTCTCCCCTTTATCGGGGATTTTTATAACACGAAGTTCGTGAACATGAAGATTGATGCCGAGAACGGGGAGGGAGTGGAACTTGCCAAACGCTATGGCGTTAATTCTTACCCGACTTACGTGTTTGTTGATCCGGCAAGCGAGGAGGTGGTACACCGGAGTAAATCCCGTCAGTCTGCCGAGCAATTTCTTGCCACGGGAAAAAGTGCTTTGGTACCGGAATTGCGTTCCGGTTATTTGACGGAGGAATTTGCTAAAGGACGTGATGACCGGGAATTTCTAAAGAATTATATCAATTACAATGCTTCTGTCTATGAACGGGAGAACGTGCAGAAAGCATTTGATATGCTGATGAAGAAGGGGGCGAAGTTGACGGAACCGGACGTTTGGAAGATATTTAAAGCCAATATCACGGGGGTGAATAATCCTTATTTTCAAGAAGTTGTACAGGGGTATGACAAGTTCGTGAGCGTGTTGGGAAAGGATATAGTAGACAACAAGTTGTACATGGAAACCCGGAATGCTTCTTTGGAGGAATTAAATCGGTTGCCGGAATTTAAGGGTAAAGATTTGAACAAGTATCTGGTACAAATCAATGCTTTGGTAAGAAATAAAGAGTATGATAAGGCTGATGTGTTGATTCGGCGTGCTATGGCGGATACCTCTATTAACCAGCAGGATTTTATCGAACAGTTCCGGTTTACCGTGCGCGGCAGTTATTGGGACCCGGAAACCCCGGTGGAGTGGTTGAGCAGGTGTGCCTCTTATTTGCAGTATATCGCTTATAATAGCGACAACCGACAGGATCCGTACATCCATCAAGAGTACGCGGCATTGCTGGAACGTCTGATTCGTAAGACCCCGGGAGCTGAAAAGGTTTTTCCCGCGTCTATTATGGATAAACCGGAAGTCGGAGCCAAAGAATACAGCATGCGTCCGAAGAATCTGGCACAGAAACCGACACGGAAGAAAAAATGATATTTTAGTGTGTGATTGTTTTAATTGTGTGTAAGAAGCGGAATCCTGTCATGGTTCCGCTTCTTTATTTTGAAAGAATATAGATAACTTTGTCGAACAATAGACGTGTAAATTAGATTAGTAACATTATATTTGCATGGTTATTAATGTTGATGCTCGTGGATTATTCAGATGATAAAGAATTATTAGAAGTATTGAAATGTGGCAAGATATCAGCTTTCGAGTATATCTATACCACATACTATGATTCTTTGTTGAATTATGCCGACCGTTTATTAAATGATTTGGAAACCGCCCGGGATGTTGTCCAACAAATGTATTATAAAATATGGGAAGGGCGTGAAGTACTGAATATTTCTCTTTCTGTAAAAGCATATCTTTTTAAATCGGTTTATCACGCATGTTTGAATACTCTGGCTCATAAAAAGAATATTCAGAAGTATGAGCGGGAACAATTGGAAGACCTTTATTTTTCTAATGTTATTCAATCGCCGGAGGCTGAAATGGAATTGTGGCAGGCTGATGTAGCCAAAGCGTTGGACGAGGCAATAGCTTTGTTGCCGGAAAAGTGTAGAGAGGTATTTGTTTTAAGTAAGATAGAGGGGTTGAAAAATAGGGAGATTGCTGAAAAATTGAATATTTCCGAGAAAACGGTAGAACGGCATATGACGATAGCTTTGAGTAAGTTGCGTGAGGAATTGGATTGGTTGCTGCAAATTATTTTATTTTTTTCGGTTTCTCATTGGGGGTAAAACATGTTTTGTCTGTCTTTAGTGTATAAAAGGCAGGAAAGATGGAAACAGAAACTTTCAATATAGATGAATTACTGATTCGTGTTTTGTCGCATCAAGCAGAACAAGAGGAAATTGTATATTTTTCAGAATGGATGAAGGATGAGCGGAATCGACTTTATTTCGAGAAGTTTAGAAAAGTGTGGAATCTTTCCTCGGGAAGACATGCAGACCGGGAAATGGTTGAGGCGGGACTGGAAGACTATCGACGGTTTATGCATCGGTCTTTAAGTCCGAAACATAGCATGAAGCGTGTATGGAGAATGATCTCGGCTGTAGCCGTGGTGATGATTGGTGTTTTTGCTTTGCTGCATTTGTATGAACCGGAAAAACCAATTGTCCCCGAGGGGAAGGAAATTATTTATAGTAAAGGAATATTGTTGACTCTTTCCGATGGCAGGAAAGTAAATGTTCTTTCCGATTCTTTGGCTTTGTCCGACGGAATGAAAGATGATATCAAGATAAGTAAGATCAACAACCGGGAGATTGCTTATGAACTGAATGATTCATTGGCGGAGGCTGGGGATTTTGAATTGGCATACAATGAAATTATTGTCCCCGCGGGAGAGCGTTTCTCTCTTCGATTGTCGGACGGGACAAAGGTTTGGATAAACTCGGAGAGTTCGTTGCGTTACCCGATACGTTTCGGTAAAGAGAGACGGGAAGTGGAGGTACGGGGAAACGTTTATTTTGAAGTGACACGGGATACAGCTTGTCCATTTGTTGTTGCGGGGAGGGAGTTGGTGACTGAAGTACTGGGTACTTCTTTTGAAGTGAACCTGTACGGGGATCGGGATGAGGCCAGTGCTACTTTGGTGGAAGGAAAAGTGAGGGTTCAAGCGGGGAAACATGCTGTCGTTATGAAGCCCGATGAGCAAATCGTGTTCAACATGAAGAGCGGGGACGTGGAAGTAAAAAAGGTGGATGCTGCTAATATGGTAAGATGGAAAGATGGAGTACTCGTGATAGATAACGAGCGGTTTGATGATGTTGTCTGGAAACTGGAGCGTTGGTATGGTGTGACTATTATTAACGAGACAGGAAAATCATTCTCCCAGCTTTTTAGCGGAGAATTTGACAGGGAGGATGTTCGGGCGGCTATTGAAACGATATGTGTGAATCTGGGTATTCAATACAGAATGAATGAAGACAGTATTATTTTACAAAAATAAAAAAGGAGTTCCGAGCCGTGCGACCAACACTTGGGATACTCCTTTTAAATTAAGCTTTATATAATCATTTAAAACTT
Source organism: uncultured Butyricimonas sp. (assembly GCF_959596855.1). NCBI lineage: Bacteria > Pseudomonadati > Bacteroidota > Bacteroidia > Bacteroidales > Odoribacteraceae > Butyricimonas > uncultured Butyricimonas sp. Next base: position 70,448 of record NZ_CAUFYA010000016.1, on the reverse strand, counting down.
ACATGACAAATCTATGGAAAAAAAACAACATTTTTTGTCGTTGTCAGTATTATTTCTCAAAAGAGTAGTTTTACTGACGTTGATATGGGGTGGTATTTGTTGCAGTCCGGTTCGGGGTGCTGATGTCGGACAACCCCGAAAGGTGACTTTGAAATTGAAAGGGGTGTCACTTTCCGTGCTGTTTAACGAGATTAAAAAACAGACTTCTTACAAATTCTTCTATAATGATACACAAGAGAAGAATATCGGGAAGGTTACCGTTTCCGTGACGGACGAAACCGTTGAAAACGTGTTGAAACGGGTATTTGAAAATTCTGCCTACACGTTTCAAGTCGTGGGTGAACAGATTGTGATCACGGATAAAAAAATGGAAGATACAAGGCAGAAAAATGTCCGTATCACGGGGCTGATTACGGATCAACACAAGATTCCGTTGCCCGGTGTGACCGTGGTCGTGAAAGGATTGACGATCGGAACTGCCACTGACGTAAACGGTAGATATGCATTGACATTACCTGCGATGGAGAATATGGCTTTGATCTTTTCCTTTATCGGAATGGAAACGGCGGAAGTGAAATGTACCGGACAGGATACGATTAACGTGGTGATGAAGGAAGAACAGTCCGAGCTGTCCGAAGTTGTTGTTACCGGATACCAGACTATTGATCGCCGAAAAAACACGAGTGCCATTCAGTCTATCGAGATGGACAAAATCAAGGTTCCCGGGGTACAAACTATAGATCAGTTGCTTGAATCACACGTGCCGGGGATGATCTTTATGCAGAATTCGGGACAAGTGGGGGCAGCACCGAAATTACGTATCCGGGGTACTTCCACGATACTTGGCAACCAAGAACCCGTGTGGGTGTTGGATGGTATCGTGTTACGTGATCCCGTGAACGTGAGTCCGACTTTGATTAATAATCTGGATTTCGTGAATTTGGTTGGAAACGCTATTTCCGGCATTAACCCTGAAGATATTGAACGTATTGATATTTTGAAGGATGCTTCCGCCACGGCATTATACGGGGCAAAGGCGGCAAATGGGGTAATTAATATTACCACGAAGAAAGGGAAGACGGGACCGCCTTCCGTGACGTACAGTTTGAATGGCAAGTTCACGGCAAGACCCCGTTATTCGGACAAGAATATTTATTTGATGAACTCGAAAGAACGTATTGCGTATTCCCGAGAGATTGTCGAGAAGGGGTTGTCGTACCCGACTATCAATAATTGGGTCGGGTATGAAGGGGCTCTTGATAAGTATAATAATGGAATCTATACTTATCAACAGTTCACGGATGAAGTATCAAGATTGGAAACCGTGAATACCGATTGGTTCGATCTAATCACGGAAGATGTGTTTTCTAACAGCCACACGTTGAGTTTGTCGGGTGGTAGCACGAATATCCGTTATTATGCTTCCTTGGGATATTCTAACGAGAAAGGGGTGATCAAAGGTGAAAAGAATGATCGTTATTCCACGAGTATGAACATCAACGGGAGTTTCAATAAATTCTCGTTCTCGTTCGGGATGCTGGCTAATAAAGGGGTGCGGGAATACGTGAATAGTGAGGTGAATATTCTGGATTACGCTTATAATACTTCGAGGGCTATTCCGGCATTTAACGAAGACGGGAGTCTTTATTTTTATGACGTGAAAGGTTCTTCTAATGCCAGTTCTAATAGTCAGTTGGCATTTAATGCTTTGCATGAGATGGAAAATTACCGGGACGAGTATAATAGTTCCGGGATTACCTTGAATATGAATTTGAATTATCGTTTCAATGATTGGCTGAAAACCCAATTCATATTTTCATACAGTATTAATAACACGATGCAGGAAACGTTTATCGGTGAAAATTCTTTCTACGCGTCAAATCTTCGGGGTGTGAATTACGGGGTGGAGTTGACGCCGGATCAGAAATCGATTAGTTTATTACCCGTGGGGGGAGAGTATCGTGAGGATGTTACCCGGAATGATAATTATACTACCCGTCTGCAATTTGATTTCACAAGGTTCTTGGATAGCGGGCAAAAACATTTGATCAATGCCGCCGTGGGTTTCGAGTTGGCGTCTTCAAAATATGACGGAAAACATCAAGTACATCGGGGATATCTGCCCGAGCGGGGAAAGATGATTGCGACATTGGCTCCCGACGTGTACCCTTCTTTTACCAAATGGCAAATGGAAGAGGAGGATGCAAGAGGGGTGATATCGGATAATATCCAGAACGAGATGTCTGCTTATTTGACGTTGACCTACACGTTGAATAACGCTTATTCATTTAATTTTAACACCCGTGCGGATGCTTCCAACAAGTTTGGGGATCGCAGTAACGAAAAGATATTGCCGGTATGGTCGGTTTCCGCGAGTTGGGATATGAAGGCAAATATATTACGGGATGTTAATTGGGTTAACGGGTTATCCGTGAGAGGTTCTTTCGGGTATCAAGGAAATATGTTGAGTAATCAGACTCCGGAACTCATTATCAAGAAAGGGAATATGAACGATTATTTCGGGGAGTACGAGTCGAATATACAACATTATCCGAATCCTGATTTGCGGTGGGAGAAGACGGGAGCCTTCAATGGTTCCGTGGACTTTGCCTTGTTCAATAATCGTATCCGGGGTACGTTCTCGTATTTCTACAAGAAGACTAAAGATGCTTTCCTGAGTAAGACGGTAGCGGATATCAATGGCGTGGAAACCTACGTGATTAATTCCGGGACAGTGGAAAACAAGGGTTTCGAGATGAGTTTCAATTTTACTCCTTTTAAAGCGGGTGGTGAAATCGGTGGTTTCCGTTGGGATATTGATCCGCAAATAGGGCAAGTGTTGAATACCTTGTTGACGAAAGCGGTTAATAATGATAACTTCGAGAAAGATCAGGATGAGATATTTTACACGAATTATCTGGATGGGTCGGCGTTGATTGAAGGGGAGCCTCTGAATACCTTCTTTTCATATAAATTTCAAGGGATTTCGCCCGAGGACGGACGCCCGATGTTTTATGACGTGGAGGAAGAGCTTAAAGATGAATATTTGAAGATGGAACGGGAGGATGTGTTTCGCCGGGTGATGAAGGTGTCCGGTACGCGGGTGCCGGTTTTGCAGGGTGGTGTGTCGAATACCTTCTCGTATAAACGGATGTCATTGAGTTTTAATTTCTCGTACTCGTTCGGTTCTAAAATTCGGTTGATGCAGTTGTACGGGACGAATAAAAACGGAACGACGGTTGCTCCTCTGCCGGAAAGAAACGTGCGTCGGGAGTTCGTGAAACGCTGGCAACGTCCGGGTGACGAGCGGCACACGAGTATCCCGGGATTATTACCGAATGCCGAGTATAGCAGGACTTTGCAGCCGTGGTGGAAGTCCGGGAACAATAACTCGATTAACTTTGCCGATAATATCTGGCAGATGTATGATAATTCCGATATCCGGACTGTGAGCGGGAATTATTTGAAGTTGCAGTCTTTTGTGTTTAATTATACTTTGCCGGAGGAGTTCTGCAAGAAGTTGTTGTTGAAGTCGGCATATGTCGGGGTTTCGGGAAGTAATTTGTTTACCATTTGCAGTTCGAAACTGAAAGGGCAAGATCCTTCACAATCGGGGACAACCGATAAATTGAATTTGTCGATTCGCCCCTCGTATTCCGTTAATTTAGGTATCACGTTTTAATTAATTGAGGCTATGAAAAGTTATATAAGTTATTTAATCCCGATTCTTTTCTTTTTAAGCTCGTGTAATGATTTCTTGGAAGAGTATTCACAGGATATGACATACGCGAAGACGGCGGCGGATTTGGACGAGATATTGATAGGGGACGGGTATATGAAGGTGCCAAGTAGGCAGGTTATTGTTTCCTTGGGGGGTGATGACGGTTATTATTTCCCTTGGATTCACGTGATGGATGATGATATAAAGCAGTTTGGTCCGGGAGGGAATGCTGATGCTTCGCAGTTTATTGATTTTGCAAATTTTTACACGTGGTCGGAATATCCTTATATGCGGGAAGGCGAGGAGGTGAGCGATACGGATTGGAAACGCTTGTATAAGCACATCAGTTCTGTGAATGTGATACTGTCTAAAACGGAGGAGATAAATGATCGGCCGGAAGCCATAGAGCGGATTAAAGGCGAGTGTTATTTCTTGCGCGGGGTGTACTATTTTTATCTTGCTAATATCTATGCCAAGCCTTACGTGAAGGCTTCTGCCGCGATAGATTTAGGTGTGCCGATTAAGACTACCGAATACGTGGAGGATATTTATTTCAAGCGGAATACATTGGAAGAAACCTATACCCGCATCACGGAGGATTTGACGTTGGCTGCCCGTTTATTGAAAGGCAAAGAGCATAAAACGATTTATCGGGCAGGCTTTTATGCCGTGCATGCTTTTTTGAGCAGGGTGCATTTGTACATGGAAGATTACGAGAAAGCACTCGCGTCTGCCGATACCGTGTTGCAGGGAGGATACGCTTTGTTGGACTACAACGAGCGGTTGGCGTTGGTGGTACCGGACAAGTGGGGAACAATTAACGGTGCCAGTATCACGTTTAAAGATTCGCCTGAAACAATCTTTTCGCAAGGGGGGAATTGTTTTGCAGATTGTGATATGACGAGCATGAGTAATTTTGATGTGTCGGATGCTTTGGTTGAAATGTTCCGTCAAGAACCGGGTAATGATTTGCGTATTGATTCTTGGTTGGGGATTTACAAAGATGCTTGGGGAAATCCCGTGTATCTTGTAAAGAAATTAGTAGATAGTCAGGATGGACTGGTTTCTTCTGAGTGTCTGTTGCGTTTGTCCGAGGTTTTGTTGAATAAAGCGGAAGCTTTGGCTATGCTTTCCCGTGAGGATGAGGCGCAGAATATAATTGAAGAGTTGAGAAGTAAACGTATGAAACAAGGTACTCACGTCGCTTTGGACAAGCGGACGGGCGAGAAGTTGATGGAATTAATCCGTGACGAACGCCGTCGGGAACTTTGCTTCGAGGGACACCGTTGGTTTGATTTGCGTCGTTATGCTGTTCATTCCAAGTATCCTTATTCCAAACCGATTATTCATGATCAGTATTTTTATAATAATACGACTTGGATGCGCGAGTATTTGGGCAGTTACCAGTTGAACGAGTACGCTTCGGAGCCCGCTTACGTGATTCCGATCCCGCGGTCGGTGATCGAATTCAACAAGGGGAACATGGTGGATAATGCCGCTCGTCCTCAAAGAGAAATGTTTAAACGCTTTTAATTTTAATTCCAATGAAATATCATATATTACTTCTGGTGATGGTGTTCTTTGCTACGGGATGTAGTGAAGAGGATGATTTGCAACCCTCGTACTCGGACGTGGAGTGGTTTGTGCTGCAAGATAATCTTGATGATGCGGTGCAACATGCCGCTTACGGGGTGTATTCCACTTGGGGGATACCGGTCTTCTGTAATGATACGATCGGAAGTCAGGAACGGGGTTTGGATCACAATGGAAACCCGATCGTGTATTATAAAGTGTTGGATTTGAATTATAATCTAAATAACCCGACTAACGCATTTAGTATTAACGCCAAACATATTTCGTTGATACGGGATGAAGCGGACAAGTTGGCGGGAATAAAGTTCGTGGATGAGGTGCTGTTGCCTAATGTTCCCGAGATATTTTATATTCAGTCGATTTTTTTGTTGGACTCGATATATGAACAGCAATACGTGGGAGGGGCGAAGAGCATGAAAGCGGTGCATCAAGCCATGGAGACGTTGGCTGTAGCCGATATTCCTGTCATCGCGAATATGTCGCAAGCGGAGAAAATAGAGCGGGCGAATGAGATTATCACCTATTTGGCTATTAAGTATCTGGCAAAGAATCCTTCGTCCGAGATTGAGACCTTTAAAAAGGTGAGTTATGATCCAGCGACACAAAGAAGTTATTACGGGATGAATGTGCGTACTCCTAATTATCCGGGAGAGTCGTGTCTTGCACCTGCCCGTTGGGAAGTGTACGGTTTCTTGGATTATTCCCGGGACAATTATCCGTATGTGACCGATCCCGATATAACGAAATGGCGTTACAGGATTGTAAAAGAAGATGAGGATATCGAAGACTATATCATGGCGGTTGTTTCGTATAGTAAGGCGGAGTTCGAGGGAATGTATGCCGAGTACCCGATGGTGTTGGAGAAATTCCTGATTATGCGTGGCGTGATGGAATCAATAGGCTTTGAATTAAAGTGATTTGTAATGGAGAAATGCATGAAACCGATTCTTTTGGGAATTGTCGGAGTATTGTGTGCGTCGATTTCTGTTGCACAGGATGCGAAGGTCGTTTTTAAGTCGCATCCTGTATTTCAACGTTATCCGGCAGAATTGATTAAAGAAACCCGATATAACATGGTTCGTTCCGAACGGGTAGCTCCGGGAGATTCTATTACTTTTTTATTGCGGGTGACCGATCCGGAAGGGGAATATTACAGATTGTACGATTGGGGAGCATTGAATGTGTTCGTGAAACCGGGTAGCACCATCGTCATTGATTACAATGACCGAGAGCGGACGAAGACGAAATTCTCGGGTGATTTGGCCGCGGAAAATGCGTGGCTAAACCAATCTTGGTTTTTGAGTTATCAAATGCTGTACCCGAAGTTGCTTACACCTCAAACTACTTACAAGGAGTATGAACGACGGGTGTTTTCCAATGCCGATTCGTTAAAGCGAGTTGTAAAAAGTATTTTCCTCTCGAAAAAGTTCGTGGAGGACTGTCAATGCCGGATTGATTTTATGGTTATCAGCACCTTGTTGAATTACTATCAGTTCTCGGCTCAAAGTATGCAACGGGAATTATCCGCCGCAGATTTTGAATCTTGGAACAGGGATTTCAAACTTACTTTTTCAAAAGTCTTTTTGAAAAAGTCTCGTCATATATGTAAGCGTTACAAAGAACAGGAGGTATTGCAATATTGGCAAACGAGTCAGGCGTTAATGAATGTTGTTCATAATATCGAACCCGGTTTTGCCGGACAAATCGGTTATTCACTATTCGAGGAAGAATACGCTTTGATGCAGGTACTGAATGATGTGACTCGTCTATATAGTCTTGAGCTTTTGGATTTCCCGGAGAAAGTAAAAGATTCTGTTATTTTGGATATTGTAAATGAACATATTAAAGACAAACGTGATCTTTTGACAGGGGTGGAAGCGATGGATTTTGAGTTTAAAGACATGGACGGCAACATGCGTAAGTTGTCGGATTACAAGGGAATGCCCATTTTTATAGACGTGTGGGCAACATGGTGTAATCCTTGTAAAGCCTTGGCTCCCGTGTTTCACGGGTTGGCTCGGGAATACAAAGAAAAGAATATTAAATTCATTTCAGTATCTATTGACAAGAAGGCCGCTCCTTGGATGAATTATTTAAACGGACATCCGCGAGCGGAAAATGTTCTGGAATTGCATTCCGGCAATAAAAAGTTTCAGGAAGCGTACAAGATTAGCGGTATTCCGCGTTTCATATTGATTGATAAGAATTTTAAAATACGTATGGCTTTTGCTTACAGACCGGGAATGAAAGCATTGAATTCTTTGCTCGATCTGGTTTGCGTGGAGTAATTTTTAAGATTGCAGAATTGCGTCCATCAACAAGATTAATGTTGATGGACGTTTTATTATAAATCGGGTAATAAGCAGTACCTAATATTAAAATATACGGATATTTTCGGAATTATCTTTTGAAAGCTGTTTCATTTTTCGTATTTAACGTTAAATTTGTCAACATTGAATATTGAAAATGTGGATACATGCAATTATCAGAAGAGCAGATTATTAAGTTAGCTCCTGATGCGGCATCCGTGAAAGCCGGGAAGGGTTTGGCTTCGGCGGCGAAGTGGGTATTGCGGGGGGCTAGTGAACGGGCGTTGTGGGGACATTGTCAGGGAAGCGGGGCGAATCCTTACCAGACACAGGTGGATTTGCAGAATATAGCTTTCAAATGTTCTTGCCCAAGTCATAAATTTCCTTGTAAACATAGTTTGGGATTACTGTTTCTGTATGCCTCACAGCCAAACTTGTTTTCGACCGGAGAGGAACCCGCGTGGGTGGCGGAGTGGTTGAATAAACGGGAGAACAAGGTGGCGGAGAAAAAAGAGAAGAGCGATAAACCGGTGGATGCGGCGGCACAGGCAAAGCGTCAGGAAGCGAGGCATCGGAAAGTACTGGGAGGTGTCGAGGATTTGCAGGGTTGGCTAAAGGATTTGGTGCGGAACGGTTTGTTGAACGTGCCGGAACGTGCGCAGGCGCTGTTCGAGGGGATAGCGAAGCGCATGGTCGATTCGCAGGCTCCGGGATTGGCGGGGATGATGCGGCAGTTGCAGGAAATCAATTATTTCGGGGAGGATTGGAAATACGAATTGACCGCTCTATTAAGCAAGGCATACCTTGTGGCGGAGAGTTACAAGCATTTGGACGAATTGCCCGATGATTGGAAGGACGAGATTCGTACTCTCGTGGGATACCCGCAGGCTAAAGAGGAGGTGCTGGCAAAGGGGGAAACGGTAACGGATGATTGGTATGTCGTGGGTACCGAGTCGCTAGAGCAAGACCGCCTGACGGTAGAGTATAATTGGTTGTACGGACGACAGAGTAAAAGATATGCGCTGCTTTTACAGTTCATCATAGCGGGCTCGTTGCCGGAGGTGGCATTATTACCCGGTACGGTCGTTCGTGCCGATGTAACCTTTTACCGGGGAGTGAATCCTACCCGGGTGCTGGTACGTGAACAACGGGGAAGTGGGGAGTTATTCTGCCTTACAGACGGGAACGCGGGGTATATGAACTTGACGGAAGCGACGCAGAGATTCCGGGAAGTGCTGACGGTAAACCCTTTTACTTACGAGGTGCCGATGATCGTGAACGGGGTACGCTTCGTGATACACGAGGGACAACTTTGGTTGCAGGATAGCGACGCCCGTTTGTTCGCCTTGAGCGTGGGAGAAGCCGGACGCTTGAAAGGTCTTGCCGTGACGGGAGGTCGTGAATTCACGGGTTTCTTCATGGCGGGGGAGCGTAGGTGGAGAGTGTTATCGTTATGGATAGATGATAAATATTACACGTTGAATAATGAGTATAACGGATAATATAATAAATACAGCCCTATTGGGTACGGCAAACCGGGAGTTGACGGAGGGGGAATTGCCGGAAGATTTGAGTGATACTTTGTTGAAGGTAAAAGAGAGTGCCGCGGACGGGGAAGAAGTTTTTTACAAGACGGCTGCCGTTTTGTTTGCTTATTATCGTTCCGGTTTGGAACCCTTGAAGTTGAAGGAGTCGGTTCCGGTCACGGAAGCGGAGCCGGAAACAATGCCATACGTCGGGAAGAAAGCGGCGGCTCTTTTAGGAATGTTATTGGGGGAGAAATACTCCTACATGCTACTGTTATGGTACAAGACGGCAGCAAAGCACGGTTATCTGATTCCGGCGGAGTATTTGCCGGGGGTATTGGGAAGGGTATTCTTGCCCGGTAGCCAGACGGCAAAGCGCGAGAAACAATTCTTGCCTTCCCTGATTGGTAACCGGGGACGGTGGTTATTGCCGTTGATGAACTATCCGCCTTTGCAGGAGGAAGGAAATGAAGATTGGGAAACGGCGACTCATGCTGACCGGAAGCTGATTTTGTCCCGCGTGAGGAAGGACAATCCCGCCCAAGGTCTTGAATTATTGCGGGCGGAATGGAAGAACGAGTCGGCACAACATCGTGCGGAATTATTGGCTTGTTTGGAAATCGGTTTGTCGAAATCAGATGAAGAATTTCTGGAAAGCGTGCGTGCCGGAGATCGTAGTAGCACGGTAAAGGACTGTGCCTTAGATTTGTTGCGGCAAATACCCGATTCCAATATAGTGGAGTTGTATTCCCGGACATTGAAGCAGCATTTGCGTTACCGTCGTTTGCTCGGCTGGGCTGTAGAGCCGATTGCGTATTCCGAGGAGTTGAAAAAAGCGGGTATCAGCGAACTTAGTAGTAACAAGGGCGAGAGTGACAGTGATTACATATTAAGGCAAATGGCTGAAAATGTGCCTCTCTCGTTTTGGTGCGAACTGTTGGAATGTGACGCTGAAACTGCGGCACAGCGGTTGCGTAAGTCCCCGCCTTTCTCCAAGTATATTTGTTTGGAGAACGCTATTTTCAATTTCCATGACCGACAATGGGCTTACTATTGGTTGAAAGGAGAACGGGTATTGCAATCCCCGGAGTTGACATCATTAGTACCTCTTTTGCCTGTCGGGCAACGGGAAGAATTGAATCTGGAGGGAAAAGTACAGCAGAACTTTTACGTGACGCAATGGTTGGACGATACGGACGAGGAGTGGGGAGTGAAGTTTTCCCGAGGGGTATTGAGAATACTCTATTCCATGACATATTGCTATTACGACCGTCCGACTTGCGAGCAACTGGCTCTGCGTATACCCGCTTCATTGTTAGGCTATATCGGGGAACTGGGCGCGACGAAAGAGAATAGCAACAGCCATTGGGAATTTACCGTTCGTATGCAGCAACTACTGCAAATCAAGAAGGATATAGAAGAAAGCCTGATTAATTAAATGATTTAGTGATTGTTGATTTAAGATTCCAGCCGCACGGGGCTGACGTTTTTTGATATTAACTTTTTTATAACTTGAAATATGGGTTTATTATTAAGACGACACGCGGAACAGCAGTTCGAGGAAGAACTACACGAGTTAAAGAAGAATGAAACAAATAAGGTTCCGGAGAACTGGCAACTATCTCCGCAATCCGTTGTGACCTATCTTATGGGAGGTACGTTGAAAAACGGGTTTGAAGTGAGTCCTAAATATATTGGAAATCGGCGGTTGATAGAGATAGCCGTGGCAACACTGGTTACGGACAGGGCTTTGCTGTTGTACGGTCTGCCCGGAACGGCAAAGAGTTGGGTGAGTGAGCATTTGGCGGCAGCCGTATCGGGTGATTCGACGCTGATAGTGCAGGGTACCGCGGGGACGGGGGAAGAAGCCATTCGCTACGGTTGGAATTATGCCAAGTTACTGGCGGAAGGTCCCAGCGAAGGGGCTTTGGTGCAAACTCCCGTGATGCGGGCGATGAAAGACGGGAAACTGGCTCGTATCGAGGAATTGACCCGCGTGGGGTCGGACGTGCAGGACACGTTAATCACGATTCTCTCGGAAAAGGCTATGCCTATTCCTGAACTGGACAGAGAGATTCAAGCTATACGGGGGTTCAACGTGATCGCTACAGCCAACAACCGTGACAAAGGAGTGAATGAATTGTCGAGTGCCTTGAAGCGTCGTTTTAACACGGTAATTCTTCCTTTGCCCGACACGATTGACGAGGAGATCGATATTGTCCGTCGTCGGGTAGAAAGCTTCTCCGGCGTGATGGATATACCTGCCGAGAAACCGGCTTTGGAAGAGATTCGCCGGGTGGTAACCATTTTCCGCGAATTGCGGGGCGGGGCTACCGAGGACGGTAAAACAAAATTGAAGACACCGAGTGGTACGTTAAGTACTGCCGAGGCTATATCCGTGGTGAACAATGGTTTGGCTATGTCCGGTTATTTCGGTGACGGTCGCCTGAATGCTATCGACCTCGTGTCCGGTATTATCGGTGCTGTCGTGAAAGACCCGATTCAGGACAAGGTGATATGGCAGGAGTACTTGGAAACAGTAGTGAAGGGACGCGACGGATGGAAAGACATCTACCGTGCTTCTCGCGAAATGCTGTAATTATCTTTTAGTTTATACAATGATTGATGGAATACATTTTTTAGGTATACGGCATCATGGTCCCGGTTCTGCCAAAAACGTGAGGGCGTATCTGGAAGAATTGGAACCGGATATGATATTACTGGAGGGACCGCCCGAGGCGGAGGCTTTGCTTCCGGGGGTACTCCGCGAGCAGATGCAACCACCCGTGGCTTTGTTGGCTTACCAGCCCGACGAACCGAAGCGTGCGGTTTTCTATCCTTTTGCCGAGTTTTCCCCGGAGTGGCAGACGATGCGGTTTGCCATGAAGAGGGAAATACCTCTTCGGTTTTTCGACTTGCCTTTGATACATCATTTAGCGTTATGGAAAGAACGGGAAGAGCGGGTTGAATCTCGAGAAGCGAGCGAAGGACAGGGGGAAACGGATAACACGGGGGACTCGTCACCTTTAGCCCCCGAAGAAATGATACATGTCGATCCTTTCGCGGCTTTGGCAAAAGCGGCAGGGTACGATGACCCGGAATTGTGGTGGGAAGTGAATTTCGAGAACCGTCGGAACAATGAAGAAATCTTCCTTGCCGTCAAAGAGGCGGTGACCGCCTTGCGGGAGGCTTTCCCGAAAATAGACCGGGAAACGTCGTTGCGGGAGGCATGGATGCGGAAGATGATTCGGGCGGTACAGAAGGAGGGATACAAGCGCGTAGCTGTCATCTGTGGAGCGTGGCACGTGCCCGGGTTGGAGAATATGCCGAAGCAGAAAGAGGATAACGAGATACTGAAAGGTTTGCCCAAGGTAAAAGTCGAATGCACGTGGATCCCGTGGACATACGATCGCTTGTCTTACCGTAGCGGTTACGGTGCGGGGATTGTTTCTCCCGGTTGGTACGACCACGTGTGGGATTACCCCGATGACGACGGAACCCGCTGGATGAGTAAAGTGGCATCCTTGTTTCGTTCGAGGGGAATGGATATTTCCGTTGCCCACGTGATTGAAACGGTACGTTTGGCGCAAGTCATGGCGGCTTTACGCAGTTTATCCCGTCCGTCGTTGGAGGAGTACAACGATGCCGTTACCACGGTAATGGGTTTTGGCGATCCCATCGTCCTGCAAATCATCCGGGAGGCTTTGGTAATCAGCAATCGCATGGGAAATGTACCCGACGATGTTCCTAAAGTGCCTCTACTCGTGGACGTGGAGAAATTGTTGAAGCGTTTACGTTTACCTTTAAGCACGGAAATTAAAGAGTACAACTTGGATTTGCGCAAGCCGAACGATTTGGAACGGAGTATCGTTTTCCACCGTTTGAACTTGTTGGGAATACGTTTAGCCCGACCGATAGCGACCGACGGGAAAGGGACTTTTAAAGAGTCTTGGTCTGTTTATTACGAACCGGAACAGACATTGGCTATTATCGAGAAGGCCGTTTGGGGGAATACACTGGCGGAAGCGGTGGTGTCGTATAACGTGCACTTGTCGAAAGATATCTCTTCCATTTCCGAATTGGTAGACCTCTTGCAACGGGTTATTCCCGCCGACCTGCCCGATTTGGTGGAGGAAATGACGCGACGTCTGGACGTACTGGCGGCTTCCGTGACGGATGTCGTCGAGATGATGAAAGCCATTCCCGGCATGGTCACGGTGGTGCGTTACGGTAGCGTGCGGAATCTGGATTACGGTAAGGTGAACGATATGCTCTACGCCATGATGGCCAGAGTATTGGCGGGGGGAGTACTGGCGTGTGCCAATATAGACGAGGATGCGGCGTCCGACCTTATGGATAAGTTTGTCGCCGTGGATTATGCCGTTGCCACGGCAAACCAACAGGAATTAACGTCTATGTGGATGGAACTCGTGCAAAAGGTTCGGGAGGCACGTAGCAGTCATCCCTTGTTATCCGGTTATACCACCCGTTTGTTGCGTGATAAAAACGTGTTGGGATACGAGGAAACGGCACAGACCTTGCAATACTATACTTCCCGCGGGAATGCCGCTTCCGAAACGGCTTTCTGGTTCGAGGGATTCCTGAAATCATCGGGAACTATCCTTTTATTGGACGAGCAATTGTGGGATCTCGTGAATGGTTGGCTGGCTTCCCTTGGTGATGAAACCTTCATGGAATTGTTGCCCATATTGCGGAGGACGTTCAGCGAGTATAGCGTACCGGAACGCCGGAAACTGGGGGAGAAGGCCAAAGGAACTTCCGGCGTGAAGCGTGTAAACATGCAGGACGAAGCTTTTAATGCGGAAGACGCTAGAAAGGTAATTCCTGTGGTGTGGCAGCTAATGGGAATAAAGTAACCTGTATTTTCAATTATTAAAGTAAATATTATGGAAGAAACCCTTTTAAAAAGATGGCGGTTGATACTCGGGGGTGATGCGGCGGACGGCACGGGAATCTCGTTAAGTCCCGAAGAGTCCCGCGTGGACGATGCTTTGCACGCCTTGTACGACAGTGATCGGCGGGGAGGTCTGGGTGGTTCTGCCCCTAAAGTGAGTCGTTGGTTGGGTGATATCCGGGAATTCTTCCCGCAATCGGTAGTACAGGTGATACAGAAAGACGCTATCAAGCGGTTAAACCTCACCTCTTTACTTACCGAGAAAGAGATGCTCCAGTCCATTGTGCCGGACGTGCATCTGGTGGCGACGCTTATGTCCCTGAGTCGGGTAATCCCCGAGAAGAACAAGGCGATAGCCCGTGACGTGGTGCGTAAGGTTGTTGACGAGTTGATGAAGAAACTCTCTGCGCCGATGCAGCAAGCGGTGACGGGTGCGCTGAATCGTTCCAGCAGGCGTCGCAATCCCCGCTATAACGAAATCGACTGGAAAACCACGATAGAAAAGAACCTGCGCAACTACCAACCGGAGTACAAGACAATTATCCCGGAGGTGCGTATCGGCTACGGGCGGAAACGGCGGGCGCTGAAAGACATCGTGCTTTGCCTCGACCAGAGTGGCTCCATGGGTGCCTCGGTCGTTTATTCGGGGATATTCGGTTCCGTGCTGGCTTCCATTCCCGCGGTGCAAACCCGCATGGTTGTCTTTGACACGTCCGTGGTCGATCTGACCGATGACTTGCAAGACCCCGTGGATTTGTTGTTCGGTGTACAATTGGGCGGGGGTACGGATATCGACCGTGCTTTAGGGTACTGTCAAACGGTTATTACCCGTCCGTCCGACACGGTGCTGGTCTTGGTTACCGACCTTTACGAGGGCGGGAACGAGAAAGAGATGCGCGAGAAGATGATTTCCCTCGTGCAGAGCGGGGTACAACTCATCGTTTTGCTGGCATTGAACGACGACGGGGCGCCTTTCTACGATAAAGAAAATGCCCAATTCCTAGCCGAATTGGGAGTTCCCGCTTTTGCCTGTACGCCGGATAAATTCCCGGATTTAATGGCGACCGCTTTAGCGAAACAAGATATAAGTATATGGTTATCAAAAAACACATGATGATTAAAGGTAAGAAAAGTATAGAGCTCATCGAGCGTTGCGCGGAGATATGGGAGGCCGCAGTACGGGCAACCCACCATTTCGTGAAGGAAAGCGATATCGTCTTCTACCGTCCTTACGTGCGGCAGAATTGCGACAATCTACCCCTTTTGTTGCATCACGAGGGGGACGAGGTGGTGGCGTTCCTCGGTTTGGATTCCACGTATATAGATATGCTGTTCGTGCATCCCGATTACCGGGGAAAGGGTATCGGGCGAAAACTGGTACAGAGGGCGGTAGACGAATACCACGCCGAAACGCTTACCGTCAACGAGCAGAACGAGCAAGCCCTCGGTTTTTACCTGAAACTGGGTTTCGAGGTGCAAAGCCGTAGCGCCCTCGACGGGTTCGGCTTTCCTTATCCGCTCTTGCACATGCGCTTGAAGAATCCCCGCCAACGATTGGTAAAAGTGACGGGCGACAAGAAAGCCTATCTTTCCTTGCTCTTGCTTGCCGATCCCTCGGAGGAAATGGTCGATCGTTACCTGCCCGACGGCGAGATGTTCATTCTCGAACGGGACGGACAGGTAATCGGTGAGGCGGTAGTGGATGCCGCGGGCGAAATAAAGAACCTCGCCGTCGATCCCGACTACCAGAGGCAGTATTTCGGTAGGTACATACTGGCCGCACTGGCTGAACACTACAAAGACCGTTTCGATTATTTATGGGTAGGTACCAGCGATTACGGCACGGTGTATTACGAGCAATACGGTTTCGAGTGCGACCACGTGGTAAAGAATTTCTTCACGGACAATTACCCCGAACCAATCATCGAGGACGGCAGGCAATGTGTCGACATGGTCTACCTCAAGCGGAAAATACGGTAGAATAGCTTCCTATTCTACCAACCACTTTTCAATATTTCTCGTCTTTTTGGAGAAGTTGATTCCTATTTTAAATAACTCGCGGGAATCAGCCTCAAAGGGTAGGGCGTAGTGCTTTTCATTGATTTGCTTTAATGCCTCTTCCGCCGATCCTTCCAGTTTAAATTCCATCACGTAGATATATTTGTCTGTCTGCAAAACCAGATCGATACGTCCTTCACTGGTATGATATTCCGCTTTGACATAGAAACCTATCAATTTGAAGACAATGAAAAGTACGTTTTGGTAGTGTAATTCAACATCTTTCGCCAATTCATAAGGTGTGTCGGCAAAGAAACTTTGCAAGCGTCGGAAGAATGCGTCGTAATTACCCGTGCAAATCTCGCCGACAAACTGTCGGATGGCAAAAGGTGAATCTACCGCGTTCGTGTTAGCGTAGAAAGGAAGCAGGAATTGAATGAACCCCTCTTCTACCTCTCGGTTGGGAAATCCTAACGAGTAGAGCCCGAACACCTTGTCGTATCCTTTGATGGTTAAGTAACCGCTCTGGTATATCACCGGGATAGCACTCCCGTCGTTGTAAATACTGTTCAGCACGTCGGCACTGGTTTCCACGTTTTCTATCTTTTCCAGATTATAACGATTCTGTTTCAGTAGTTCCACCAGATACGTGGGAGTTCCCGTTTCGAACCAATAGTTGCCGAATTGCATCTTTTTGAATGTATTCAGCAGGCTGAACGGGTTATAGATACCTTCCGAGTTTGCCGTGAAATGATAACCGTCGTAACGTTCCTTCATCTCTTTGCTGGTTTCCTCGTAACTCATGCCTTGCGTGGCTGCCAACTCGTGCAGGTCTTCCTCGAAACCGGTATGCAGTTCGTTTTCCGTGATTCCGCACAAGCTCACGTATTTCCTGTCCATAGATATATCTTCGAGGTTATTCAAGTCACTGAACACGCTCACTTTGCCGAATTTCGTCACTCCTGTCAGTAAGGCAAACTTGATATACCCGTCCATGCTTTTAAGTACACCGTAAAAGGCTTTCATCGTGTTACGGTACGCATTCTGCAATTCCTCGTTGCCAATCGCTTGCAGCATAGGTTTGTCGTATTCGTCAATCAGGATAACTACATCCTGTCCCTCTTTTTCACGAGCCCTGCGAATAATACCTTTAAAACGCAGCGAGGGACTGACCTCCGTTGGTCTGCTCCCGTACAATTCTTCCCATTCGGCTAACCTGTCGTTTAATATGTTATCCAGACTATCGGGTTTGTCGTACTTTTGCGCATTCAAATCCAAGTGCAGGATAGGATATCTTTTCCATTCCTTTTCCAGTTTTTCCATGGCAAGCCCAGTGAAAAGCTCTTTTCTCCCTTGGAAATATGCTTCCAGTGTTGAAATCAACAGACTCTTACCAAAACGGCGAGGGCGGCTTAGGAAATAATAACGTCCGGACGATACCAGTTCATAAACCAATGCTGTTTTATCAATATAAAGATAATCATCATTGCGTAGACTCTCGAAATTCTGAATACCGATAGGATATAGTTTTTTCATGGCTTGTTTATTTCATTGTGTCGGACTATGACAAAGATAGTATAAATCACGGTAACAGGAAAGATATTTTCATTATTTTGTCACGTGTGAACACGTGACGTTGCAAATGGTAATTTGCAAACTTTTACTATATTTGTCATGCGCGACCTGTAACTCGCGAATGACAATTTGCAAACTAAATAACAGTATACTATGGGATTTTTAGGTAAAATATTCGGTGGTGGCGGTAATGGCGGGGAGAAGAAAGAGAGTTCGGCGGATAGGATGTTGAAGATTATTCGCGAGAGGACGACAATGGACTACGCGGAGGTTGTTCCCGCGGACGAGCAGACCATGCCGTGGAACAGTAAGATAGGGGGTATTCCTTATATGCCGGAGGGGTTCGTGTACCCGTGTGACGAAACGGATTACACGGTACAGGCGGAGGGAAGCGTTGCGCCACAGCCGCGAACGGCTCCCTCGGATGTTCTTCTGGGAGGTACCGGACAACCGCGGGTGGAGAACCCGGAGATTATCGCGGGGGACACGGCGCTAGCGGAGGTTGCCGAACCCGCCGAACGGGAGAAGAAGCCGTTGCGTTTCCTCGGGCAGTTGAACTTTGCCGAGATGCCCGCGTTGGAGGGGTTCCCGCGGGAGGGAATATTGCAGTTCTATATCAGCGGGGAGGATTCCCTCGGGTTGAACTTCGAGAACCGGACAGACCAGAAGGGCTTTCGGGTGATTTATCACGAGCGGGTGACGGAGGATACTTCCCGTTTGCTCGCCGAGGTGCCGACGACCGGTATGGAGGATGCTTTCCCGTTGTCGGGAGAGAGAAAGTTGAACTTCCGGAAAGCGTCTATGGCTATGACTTCATGGGATTTCCGTTTCGAAAAATTGTTACTGGAGGTCTACAATCAAACTCACCCGGACGCTACCGTGCCTACTTTAGACCGGGTGGACGAGTCCGTTTTCGACGAGGTGTACGCCCAACTGGAGGCGGGGGGACACCGTGTCGGCGGCTATCCTTCTTTCACGCAGCTCGACCCTAGAGAGTATGACGAGCGTATCCAAGAGCATACCGTCCTGCTTTTCCAACTGGATTCAGACAGTGACAACGGCATCGCATGGGGCGACAATGGCGTGTGCAACTTCTTTATCCGCCCGGATGATTTGGCGAAACGGGATTTTAGCGGGGTGTTGTATAATTGGGATTGCTATTGAGTTTATAAAGTCTATAAGGTCCATAAGGTCCGTAAGGTCTATAAGGTCCATAAGGTCAGTAGACCCCTGCGGGGCGTTATATCAACGGCAGCTCAAACTGCCGTTTTAACTCTGTCCGAAGGACACTCGTTACCTTATGGATTTTACTGACCTTATGGACCTTATAGACCTTACGGACCTTATAGACTTTACGGACTTTATGGACCTTATAGACCTTATGGACCTTATGGACTTTACGCCCCTTTCCCTTCCATCCATTCCATGTTTGTCGGGTATTGGAATACTTTCAGTTTGAATAGCGGGAGGATAGCGAACAGGTGGTCGAACACGTCGGCTTGCGCTCTCTCGTAGACGAGCCATTGCGTGCTTGCCGTGAAGCAGTAGATTTCCAAGGGGATACCTGTCGCCGTGGGTTGCAGTTGGCGTACCATGTGTGTCATGTTCAAGTTGATATCAGGGTTGGCGGTAAGCCACGCTTCCATGTATTCGCGGAAGGTGCCGAGGTTTGTCAGGCGGCGTTTATCCAGCGGGTTGACCACTCGGGCGTTGTATTCGTTGATTTCTCGTTGTTTATTCTCGATATAGTTTTTCAGCAGGGACGATTGTTTCAGGTTTTCCAAATCTTCGTCCGAGAGGTAATGCACGGAGTAGATGTCGATGTTTACCGAACGTTTGATGCGTCGTCCCCCGGCTTCCTGCATTCCCCGCCAGTTGGTGAACGATTCGGACACCAGTTTGTAAGTCGGTATGGTGGAGATGGTTTTATCCCAGTTCTGCACTTTCACGGTGGTGAGGTTAATCTCTATCACGTCACCGTCAGCGTTGCTGCCGGGCATCACTATCCAGTCGCCGATATTCACCATGCGGTTGGAAATCAATTGTATTCCCGCCACGAACCCGAGGATGGCATCCTTGAATACCAACATCAGCACGGCGGACAAGGCACCTAGTCCGGCGAGCAGTGTCGCGGGATTCTTGTCGAGCAGGATACTGATGATAATAATCGTGGTGGCACAGTAGAAGAATATCTTGATGACTTGGATAAATACTTTAATCGGTCTGTTTTTCGCCACGGGGTAACTCTCGTATATGCGGTTGATACCGTCCAGTACGCTCGATATAATGAGCAGGAAAGAGATGGTAATCCAGATATTGATACAAATCATCAATATATTGATTCCCGTCCAGTCGTACGCCCTGAAAACGACTAGGGTAACAATCGGGGAGATTAGCAGCCCCAAGCGGTTGAAGAATCGTTGGTCGAACATCAGGTCGTCCCAGTTGGTCGATGTCCGTTTGGTCAGTTTCATCACGATACGCGCCAGCCATTGCCGGGTAAGTATATGGACAATCCACGTGATGATACCCATGATAATAACCAGCGCGAGGAAGTAAAGCAGGTCTGAGAATCCTTCCGAATAGACGTGTAGATGCTGTAATCCGGCATCGATGTACTCTTTAATAGTCATGTTAATATGTTTTAGTTGGTTTTGCACGGGGGCAAAGATAAGGAATAAGTTTATAAGGTTTATAAAGTTCATAAAGTTTATAAAGTTCTTGGACCCCTGCGGGGCGCTTTGTTCACGGCAGCTTGAGCTGCCGATAATATCGTCCGAAGGACACCCGTTACTTTATGAACCTTATAAACCTTATGAACTTTACAAACTTTATAAACTAATACGTCACCACCGACGTCTGTTTCTTCCCGTCCATCCACACGGTGAGGGGGGCTTTGAAGCGGACGTGGCGGGAGTATTTAAATTCCTCGACCACTTCCTGTTGTGCCAGCACGTCGAAGTTGATGAAGGCGTTCGCGTCTTGGAAGGGGATGGCGAAGTAGCCCACGTTCATCGAGGTGACGTTGTGGAAGAAGTGGGAGCCGAGCGACGCGTCGAGCGGGAAGTCGGGGAGTCCCTGTTCGACGATGACTTTGGCGTTGGCGATATCCGACCACTGCACGGGGATGCCCGTCAGCGGGTCGCGCGTGCCCCAGCGACCGGGACCGATAAGCAGGTATTTCTCGCCTTCGCGGGCGATGTCGGCGTTATGGCGTTTGATTTCCTCGGCGATCTCTTCCGTCCGCAGGCGGTCGAATTTCTCCGGGTCGACGTACACCACGTCCCGTATATATTGCAACTTCCCGTTGCCCATGCCCTTGTCGGCACGCAGTAGGACGTGTTCGGCGTCGATGGCGTCGTTTTCTATGTCGATGTTATACTCGTTTTTAATCAGCGGTTTGATTTGCAAGAGGTAGAACACGGGTTTCCCGCCCTCGAAGTTGACGCAAAATTCGATTTCCACGGGCGAACCCATCGCCTGCGAGAAGATGTCGAGCAGGATTTGCAGCGCGGGTGCCAGCGGGAAATAGTCGTATTGCAGTATCTTCGAGAAGTCAACGACACGGGGACCTCTCGTGGAGAAGTCGTACGTGATTCGGTCATTCATGAAGTCGTAGACGGACGCCGTGTATTCCAGAGTCCCGTCCCGTTCCGCCTCCGGCATGTCATACGCTTTTATGGCGGCGTTTTCCCCGTCGCGGTACAGGTCGTATTCCTGCCGTTCGAGGTCGATGGCGTAGAAATAGCGTTGCGATGCCTTTATTTTGTCTTGTATGGAAGCGAGTTGCAGTTTCGGGTACGCGGGGCTGAAGCGGTGGGTTTTCTCGCCGCCCACCACGTAGGCACCCAACCCGACGGCGGTAACGGCGAACCCGTCTTCCGGCTTGATGTAGGAGAAGGGATAGAAGTTGTACGACTGTGCCACGCCGCTGATTTCCGGGTAATAGCGTCCGTTATGCTCGTTGCCGACCACTTCTTGCAGGATTACCGCCATTTTCTCTTCCTCGATCATGTAGTCGATGGCGTTGAAGTACGCCCGCGACTCGGGCGAGAAGATGGAGGCGTACACCAGTTTGATAGCGTCTTCCGCGTCCCGCGCCCGTCGCTCGAAGTCCGGGTGATTGTTGGGCAGGAGGTAGGTGGAGTACACGCCGGCAAAGGGTTGGTTAAGCGAGTCCTCGAACAACCCGGAGGAGCGTACCGCCAGCGGTTTGGTCATCACGCGGAGGTATTCCCGCAGTTTTGCCCGCAGTTTCTCCGGCAATCGTGCCGTCCGGAAGGCGTCGATGATGTGGTCGTATTGCTTGTCGGCGTAGAGGACGTCGTAAAGGTCGTTCTCCTCGATAAAGTTGTCAAATTCGTCAACGCCAATCACCGTCGTTTTGGGTATCATCACTTGCAGGTCGGGAATGAGTTTTTTAAGGTACACGTTCTCGATGAAGTTGGAGAGGAACGCCAGCCCGCGTCCCTTGCCGCCGAGCGAGCCTTTGCCGAGGCGGGTGATGTAGCGGTTGGAGTCTACCAGCAACGGGTTGAAGTTGATGATGCGTCCCCGCAATTTTTTCAGTTCCGACGCCTCGAAGACGTTGGCGATGAAGCGGCGCGTTTCCTCCGCGTTTTTGAAATAGCTGAAACTGTAACGGCGCAGTTTTTTGGCGAGGTTGATTTCCGCCCGTGCCATGAGCCACGTGGAGATGCCGTTGCGCTTGGCGTGGTATTCCAGCGACTCGTCCGGCACGGTCATCAGTTTGCGCCGGAATTCCTCGACGCTCGTCGCCCGGTCTATGGGCAGACCGTTGGCGTCGCGGAAAATAAAATCGCCGAACCCAAGTTCCCCTTTAATGAAGTTGCGGATATCCCTCGAAAGGGTCGGGGAGTTTTTGACTATGAAATTGGCTTTTGTTTCTTGGGCCCGGCGTAGGTTTTCGGGTTCGTGGCTTTGCAGCAGGCAGGGAACGTGGGTATCGAACGCGCGCACGTGGCGGATCAGTTCGATGCCCGCGTTCTCGTCCTCCACGCCGCCGCGGGGGTAACGGACGTCGGAGATAACGCCGATGATGTTGTCCCGGTACCGGTCTATGATATCGACGGCTTCCTCGAACGTGCTGACGAGTATCACTTTCGGGCGTACCCTCATCTTGAGTATCACGCCCATCTCGTCGTTCGAGGGTTCCTCGTTGATGATCGCCTGCGTTTGCGTCATGACCTCGGTGTAGAGCAGCGGCAGGTAGCGCGAGTAGTATTTGACGGAGTCCTCGACCACGAGAATCACCCGCGTGTCGGCGAGGCGGGTGTCGACGTCGAGGTTGATTTTGTCTTCAAGGTATTTCGCCATGGCGAGAAATACTTTCGTTGACCCGTTCCACACGAACACGCGTTCGATGGATTCCCGTGTTTCCGCTTCCACGTGCCGGAAGTGGGCGAGGTCGGCGTTGTTGTTCACGAGCATCAACTGGTGGATGTCGGGATACAGGCGTTTGATGGAGCGGCTCGTGGCGACGGGTGTCGTCTTGTCGATTCCCGCCATGATGATGATGAGCTCGAAATGCTTGTTCGCCAACGCGCGCAGTGCCGCTTCCTCGTTCGCCACGGAGGTGAAGCGGGGGGCGGTGTAGAGGTTCAGTTGCAGGTATTCGCCGAATATCTTATCGGAGAATTGTCCCTCGCGCTCGATGGTGTACGAGTCGTAGTAGTTGGCGATGAGCAGGATTTCCTTTACCTTGAAGGGCATGAGCTCTTGAAAGATGTCACGGTCGCTCTTTTTCCGCTTGTATATTTTGTTCAAGTTTATTTTTTCCATAAGACAAAGATAAGAAGTAATTTTAATTTTAGATTTTAAATTTTAGATTTTAGATTGAACTCCTCCGTCGGCTACGCCGCCACCTCCTCTATAAACAGAGGAGGTGTTGAGTTACTCACCGTCTTCGGGAAGTTTTTCAATCATACAATCTAAAATTTAAAATCTAAAATCTAAAATTAAAATATTCATTCGGCGAAAAGCCGTCATTGTCGGCGGTGCCGAAGAAGGGGTAGAGGTGCAGCGTGTCGTTCTCCTCGAGGGAGATAGCGAACGTTGCCCACCCGTCGGCACGGGTAGAGGCGGAAACCTCGGCGAATTGCAGGGCGTCCGGCACTGACTCGCGGAAGAACAGCACGTGCAGGACGTCATCGGGGCGTGCCGCGGGTTTATCCCGGGTGTCGTTCCACCACAACCACACGACTTCCTTTCCCCTCGTCGCGGTCATACCGGCGGGCAGGGACAACCGCCCCTCGCTAGCCTTGAAGTGCCGGAAGTCTTTCACCACCCCGTTCGCTCCCACGCATTCCGCGGTCGCCTGATGGCGGTAGTTATCGTACGTCATTCCCTTGTTGCCGCGGTCGCGCCACGCGCATTCCCACACGGGCAACACGTCGTACACGTCCCGCACCACGTGTTGGGCGTGCCGTTGTTTGCCTTGGAAATTGCCGGTGTTCTCCACCCGTCCCGGGGTCCACTTGTAGTTTTTTCCCGAACACTCGGGACGCTTCGCCTTGCACGTGCATATTTTCCCGCACCACCAGTAGAACGTGATGCCGTCTATGGTTATTTTTGATATTTTTCCGGCAAGAAATGCCGCGAATCGTGCTTCCATGATTGTTAATATTAGTTCGCCCGTGGCGAGTTTCGGATTGTAAAATGTAAAGATAAAATAATTTACGAGAAATAAAAAATTATATTACATTATTTTCAATATTAGTAATCGAGTGGTTGTAAAATTGTCAGATAACATCACTATTTATGAAGTTATCGTATCATTAAGCGTGAATTAACGATACTTTACCACCTTCCCGTAATAGAGTGATTGGATTATTCCACGGGAACGTCAGGGGAATCCTTGTGTTGTTAACGAGTGTTTAAATCGTCATAAACTGGTGGTGTACCGGTATATACCGTTAACTACCGGTACACCACCGGAACACTACCGGTACACAATACCGGAACACCCCTCGTGTTCCCTTGTTAATGCGTTGTGTTATAATTGTTTAGAGTTTGTAGTTTATTAACTTTTATTAACTACGATGAGAACGTCTACCCGTGTTTTTCCCATTTTTTGCCCTTTTTACTTCTTATTGTGAAGCTATATTTAACATTATACATGGTAATAATTACAATTCAATGTGAAATTATTATAAAAATATTTCATTTTTCTCTTGGAATATATTTTATAATGTTGTATTATTACAAAATCAACGGCAGGGTTATCCCGCCGCGAGGATGGCACTAACTTCCCCCGGACGAATGTCCCCGGGATGAATCGAGAAGGAATAAAACAATAAAAATTTTCTACAATGGCAGATTTAAGATCCGTGCTTGCCCTCTCGTTGAGTGGCAAGATTCAAGACAAAATTTTCCGCAAGATGCCGAACGGGAAGACAATCGTCAGTCAGTCACCCTCCACGCAGACTTTTTCCGACCCGGAAGTGAAGGAAGCCCGCGACACGCGTATCGCCGGTTTCGGCGGGGCGGGGCATATTATCCCCGTGGTGAAGGACGCCCTCGTGCTAGGCTTCCGCGACCGCGAGAACTGGGAGCAGGTGGGCAACTATTTCATGAAAGCGAACGCGAAGACGCTTTGCGACGCGGTGCGCGACGAACAGGGAGCCCTTGTACGGGTGTACGATTTCAAGGAGATGGTGGTTTCCGCCGGTAGCACCAGACCTATCGCCGTGACCGCCTCCGTGACGCCCGACACGGGGAAGATCGTGTTCGAGCAGGCGGGTGAAGAGTCCCCCTCCGGGGCGTCGAGGGGCCCGAAAGACATGGCGCACGCGCTGGTGCTAGACGGCACGAACGAGGAAGCGGAGCTGGTGGGGTTGCGCGAGCGGTCGGAAAGCGGCTCGACCTCGTTCGCCATACCGGCGGGGTGGGACAAGTCGAACCTGTTTATTTACGCTTTCACCACGAGTGCCTACGACAAGAAGTCGTCGAAGTCCGTGTGCCTTTACCCCGCGGGCAATGCGCTGAACGACGCGCTGGTGACCGCCGAGGCGATGGAAGAGGACATCGCCGCGACGACCGACGGGAAGGGGAACCCTGTTCCCGCCCGCGTGGAGGTGACCGTCGAGTTGACCAAGTGGGCGCAGCGGCGGCACACTCCATGCACGCATCCCCGCGACCGCGTGTACGCTATCCTGCTGGACGATTCCACCGGTCGCTACCGGTGCGTGCCGCTGGGTACCCGCGAGCGCAAGAAGGTGGTGAAGCTGACCATCGACAAGGACTGGGACCCGATGCACGTGTACCTCTACGCGTTCGTCGTGGAGCACGACTACAAGCGGGCGTCCGCGCCCGTGTGCCTCAACGCCGCGGGTAATTTCGCCGTTCCCCGCGTCGCCGTCACCGCCGCCGACGGGTCGCTCGCCTTCGCCGTTGACGACACGCCGGAACCGGCTCCCGCCATCCGCGTGGTCGATGGCGAGGAGGTGACCGACCTGTCGATCCTCGCCGCGGCGGGCATTGACACCGGCGTCCCCGTCGAGCACCTGTACACCGCCGTCTTCGACGCCTCCTCGCGCTGCCTCGACCTCGTGCCGATGCACGCCGCCGACGCTAAGACACCCGCCACGCTCGCCGTTGCGGAAGGATCGAACCCCCGCTTCCGTTTCTCCTTCGCCATCGCCGTGACGGCTGACGGGAGGAGCGCGGCGAAGGAAGCGAACTAATTGATTTTAGATTTTAAATTTTAGATTGAAAAGTTTCCCGAAGACGGTGAGTAACTCAGCTCCTCCTCTGTTTATAGAGGAGGTGGCGGCGTAGCCGACGGAGGAGTTTATTAATTAAGTGATCGAGTGATTTTAGATTGAATGATTCCAGCTGCACTAGCAACGCTTCGTTAATCACGGAATCGGCAATCATTGAATCACGGAATCAAAAAACTCCCTCCCGGCTTCGCCGTACTCCCTCTATAAACAGAGGGAGAGCTGGAATACCGCCTTGCTTCGGGAAACTTTTCAATCTAAAATTTGAAATCTAAAATCAAAAATCTCTCCCTTCGCGTCGGCTTAACTGCTTCCGGTAAATTTTTTTCATGAAAAAGTAATACCAAAGAATAGTTCGGGTATTCTTATGGTGTTATGGATAAAGATAGAATATATATAGTATTGGATTTATTTCTTAAATCTTGGAACGGGACTCTAAATCGGGCGGAAGAGGAGGAGCTGGGGGCGTTGTTGGCGGAGCCGAGATGGGCGCGGTTGAAAAGAAATCTGGAGAGTGACCGTTTTATCATGGCGAGGTTCAAGGAATACGGGAAATATAATTCCGCGGCGGATTTCTCGTTTTTCCTGAAACAGGTCAGGAGAAGGGAGAGGTCGCGACACGCGAACACGTGGTGGCGGCGGGTGATCGCTAGCGCGGCTTGCGCCGCTATTTGCGTTGCCGCGGGATGGTGGTGGTCGCGGGAGGCGGGTGAAGAGGCTGCACCCGGGTTCAGGGCGGAGAGCGTGGTGGAGCGGCAAGTCGCCGACCGGAACAGCGTGCGTCTGGTGCTGTCCGATAATCAAGTAATCACTTTGTCGAAGAAGACGGAGATTATCCCTATCTCGCGTCTGGATTCGATCGGGGTTTCGCGGTCGGCGGGTGTGCCGACGCTGGATTACACGCGGTTGAAAAAAGAGCTTTTGACGGACACGGTGGTCTACCACACGTTGATCGTGCCGCGGGGGGAGATGCAGTCCGTGATTCTTTCCGACGGTTCGCGCGTGGTGGTGAACGCCATGTCCATGCTGAAGTACCCGGTCGTGTTCCCGGATTCGACGCGGGAGGTGTACGTGGAGGGCGAGGCGAAGTTTGAGGTGGCTAGGGACGGCGGGAGGTCTTTCGTGGTTTCGGGCAAGGATTTTCAGGTGGACGTGCTGGGGACGGTGTTCAACGTGATGAGTTACGACGAGGAACCGGTGTCGCTGGTGACGCTGCTTGAAGGGAAGGTCAGGGCGTCGTCGGGCGACAGGACGGTAATATTGAAGCCGGGAGAGCAAGTGTCCATCACGCCGGATCACGATACGCGGGTGAGCGAGGTGGACGCGGAGGCTGTCGTGGCGTGGGTGGATAAAAAGATTAATTTCGACGCGGAGAGGTTGGACGCGGTGATGAGGAAATTGTGTCGATGGTACGACGTGCGGGTGCTTTACGAGACACCCGCCATGAGGGAACGGCGTTTCACGGGGATGATGATGTACGATGTCCCGTTGGAGATGTTTCTCGAGTGGCTGAGCACGACGACGGATATGCGATTCACGTTGAGTGACGGGGTGATCGTTGTTGCCGCGAGCGGCAAGTTACATACGCCGTGAGCGGCGGGTTACAAGTTACAAGTTGCATTTGCCGCGGGGCGGCAAGTTACAGGTTATGGCATTCGATGAATGGCCAAGGGGGCATGCTATGCTTATTCTACAAATCTGACATACAAACGATGGTGGAGCCCGCGCGAGCGAGGTGATGGGACACGAGAGCGAGCGCGGGTTTTCATCTTTTATGAAATCTAAAACTAATCTACATGAAAAAGAAGAAGTCTAATCTATTGATGATGAAGAGGAAGACGGGCATCGTGTTGATGTTGGTTCTCTTTCTTCAATCTTTTAACACCGGGGTTTGTCGCGCCCAATCGGCGGACGAACCGAGGTTGACCGTGGAGTTTAAAGAGACTCCTTTCACGGGGGTGCTGGATTACATCAAGCGTCACACGAAGTACGAACCCCTGTACAATAACGAGGAGATGAAGCGGATTCCCGCGGTGACGCGCAGCTTCAAGTCGGTGCCGTTGTCGGACGTGCTGCGGGCTTGTCTGGAGGGGACGGAGTACACGTTCAGTTTCTACCAGAACATGATCGTGATACAGAAGCGGCAGCGGACGGTGACTCCCGTGACGATACGCGGCAAGGTGCTGGACGAGCGGGGCGATGCGTTGCCGGGTGCCTCGGTGGTGGTGGAAGGAACCACGCTCGGGGTAAGTGCCGGGGAAGAGGGTACATTCACGTTGAATCTGCCGCGGATGGACACGATTTATCTCGTGGTGACTTTCATGGGTATGCAACCGAACAAGGTGGCGGTGACGACATTTGACAAGGAGATCGTGGTGCGTATGCAGCCGGACACGCGCGAGATGGAGGAGGTGATCGTGACGGGTTTCGGGACGGTGAAGAAATCGAGCTTCACGGGAAACGCCGTGGTGGTGACGCGGGAGGAATTGTTGCAAGTGTCGAAGACGAACGTTATTAAGGCACTGGAGGTGTACGACCCGTCCTTCCGCGTCAAGACGAACAATCAATGGGGGTCTGACCCGAACGCGCTGCCCGAGATACAGATACGGGGGCAGTCCAGTATAGGTATCAAGGATCTGGACAAGAACACGTTGTCCAAGTCGGCGCTGGAGAATAACCCTAACCTGCCGATTTTTATACTTGACGGTTTCGAGGTTGCCATCAACAAGATTTATGACATGGATCCCAACCGGATCGAGACGATGTATATCTTGAAAGACGCGGCAGCCACGGCTCTGTACGGTTCGCGGGCGGCGAACGGCGTGGTGGTGGTGACGACGGTAGCCCCGAAGGTGGGAGAGGTGCTGATCGATTACACGATCGTGGGGAGCGTGACGATGCCCGATTTGTCGGATTATAACCTGATGCACGCTGCCGGGAAGTTGGCGGCGGAGATCCCGGCTGGGATTTTTCTTCCCGTCGGGAATAACGATACGCGCCACGATATGGATCAGGAGTATAACCGGAAGTTGTTGAACGTGCTGAGAGGGGTAGACACGTACTGGATCGGGAAGCCGGTACGCTCGATATTCAATCACAAGCACAGCCTCTCGTTCGAGGGGGGAACGGAAGTGATGCGTTACGCGTTGGACTTGCAATACAACAATGACAACGGGGTGATGAAGGGATCGTACCGCGACCGTATCGGCGGCGGTTTCCTGTTCATGTACACGGGCGGTAAGATTGAAGTGCGTAATTACGTGTCTTACGGGGAAACGAGGGCAAAGGAGTCGCCTTACGGGGATTTTAGCCAGTACACGAAGCTATTGCCTTATGATACTTACAAGGACGAGGACGGGAAGTACTTGAAGGAGTTGCCGTACTGGACGGGACGCGAGAGTCTGGTAAATCCCTTGTACGAGGCTAATCTCGGGAGTTATGACCGGACGCACATGACGGATTTAACGGATAATTTTAACTTGAACTGGTATATTACCCCGCACATGTACGCGAAGGGGGAGGTTGGCGTGACTCACACGACGGAAGAACGGGAAGTGTACGTGCATCCCGATTCCGAGACGCAGAAGGGGACGGAGATGAACGAGGATAACCTGTATGCCGGGACGTTGGGGAAATCTACGCGGAAAGCGACGTCGTGGGAGGCGAAACTGACGTACTCGTACAGCCAGTCAATGGGGGATCACGACGTGAATTTCACGGGTGGTGTCAATATGGTGACTTCGCGGGATAATAGCGCGAACGCGCGGTACCGGGGGTTCCCGACGGGCGGCGACTTCGTGTCCGTGAATTTCGCCAAGGAGATCGTGGAGAAACCTACCGAAAGGGAGAGCCGGAAGCGTTTGTTCGGTATACTGGGAGTGGGAAACTACTCGTACAAGAACACGTATTTGCTGGACGTGCTGTTCAGGTATGACGGGTCGTCGCAATTCGGGTCTAACAAGCGTTGGGCTCCCATGTGGGGGTTCGGGGTGGGTGTGAACCTGCACAAGTACAGTATTTTCGCCGATTTGGGTTGGGTGCAGTTGCTGAAGGTGAGAGGGTCTTACGGGAGAACGGGAAAGACCGGTTTCCAGTCTTACGAGGCGATACCCACGCACGAGATTAATATCGAGGAGTGGTACGTGACCGGGGCGGGTGCCTCGCTGGTGAACACGCGCGGGAACCGGAATTTGAAGTGGGAAACCACGGATAAGTTGGATGTCAGTCTGGAATTTGATATTTTCAACAGTTTGCTTTACGTGGAGGGGAATTATTATTACGAGGTGACGAAGGGGGCTATCACGGACGTAACGTTGCAGGCGTCGACCGGGTTCAAGACTTACAAGACGAACATGGGCGAGGTGTTGAACGAGGGGTTCTCTATCCAGTTGAGAAGCACGTTGTATCAGGATAAGGATTGGTACGTGGCGGTTTACGGTAATATGGCGGGCAACAGGAACACGTTGAAAAAGGTGTCGGACGCGTTGAAGGAGTACAACGAGCGGGTGAACGATTATTATAATGACGCGAATAATGATTTGGACCGCGTGTTGACGAAGTACGAGGAGGGGGTGTCCATGACCGCCAAGTACGGGATGAAGTCCCTCGGGATAGATCCCGCTAACGGGAAGGAATTGTTTATTTATCGCGACGGGACGGTGAGTTACGACTGGGCTGCCGCGGAGATGGTGAAAATCGGTGACGAGACGCCGAAAGCACAAGGTTCGTTCGGGGTGAATTTGCGCTACCGTAATTTCACGCTGTTCACGAGTTTCATGTACGAGTTCGGGGGGGATATGTATAATTCGACTCTCGTGAACGAGGTTGAAAATGCCGATATGGCACGCAACGTGGACAAACGCGCGGTGACGCAACGCTGGTACCAACCGGGGGATATTACCACGCTGAAGGATATCAAGGATCGTAACGTGACGACTCAGCCGACCTCGCGTTTTATGCAACGGAATAACACGTTGACGTGGAATTCGGTGAACGTGGGGTACGAGTTCACGCGGGCGAGGAAGAAGATGGGACTGAGGTTGGCGCGCCTTGAAGTGGGGGCGAATGATCTGGTGCGTTTCTCGACGATCAAGACGGAGCGCGGTACGTCTTACCCGTTTGCCCGTACCGTTAATTTCTCGTTGAAGTTGCAATTCTAATGTTATTAAAACAGGAAAAAATGAAAAGGATAATATATATATTGGGTTTACTTGCGGTGACGCTCTCGGCATGCGAGAATTGGTTTGACGTGCAACCGAAGGAGGAGTTGAGTAGCGATATCCTGTACTCGACGGGAAACGGGTACCGGATGCAATTGAACGGTATTTACATGACGCTGTCGAAGGCGGATTTGTACGGGCAGGAGTTGTCGTGGGGATTTCTGGACGCGGTGGGACAGTATTACAGCAAGTCGAAGATGCCGCAGAAGTATCAGGACGCGAATGATTTGCTTTACGGTACTTCCGGGGTGAAGTCGACGATAGAAACGATATGGAATAATATGTATCACGCCATCGCGGATGCCAATAATCTGATAGAGCATGTCGTGAAGGAGGATTCCTCGCGCTTCGAGTTGGGCGACCGGGAGAGAAAGCTGATTCATGGTGAAGCGTTGGGATTACGCGCTTTCATGCATCTCGACCTATTGCGATTGTTCGCCCCGGCTCCCGCGGCAAACGAGAGCGGCAAGTGGATTCCTTACGTGACGAGTTCCGAGTCGGTGACGAATACCCCGCTGACGGTGAAGGAAACGATGGAACGTATCCTTGCCGATCTGGACGAGGCGCGCCGGTTGGTGGCGGTATCGGACTCCATGGAGTTGAATGGCGACAGGGATAACTGGAATTTCCAAGCCCGCGGTTCCGGGCTGCCCAAGTTCTTTCAAGCCCGGCGGGTACGCATGAATATGCACGCGGTGATGGCGATACAAGCCCGCGCTTACATGTATAACGGGCAGAAGAAGGAAGCGCACGATCTGGCGAAGGAGATTCTGGGTGAAGAACCGGACGAGTGGGGCGGTCCGGCTTGGAATAGTCTTTACCGGTTTACCGACGAGTGGGATTTGATGGGCGATATTTATAACCGGGACGTGAAGATGTACAGTGACGTGGTGATGGGATTCGCCAACTCGAAGTGCGCCGATTTGTACGAGCCTTACTTGACGTTGGATCGTAATCTGGCGATACGCAACGTGAACAGTTTGTTTCAGGATAAAGAGATGACGAACGATTTCCGTTACGTTTACCTGATCACGGATATCGAGGGCGGTGCGGAGGTGTCGATCAAGAATATACGGGGAAAGTTAAATTCGGGGGGAAGTCAGGTAGCCGCTTTTCTTCTGCCGATCATCCGCCACACGGAGTTGAGTTACATGATGGGTGAATACTTGTGCGAAACGCCGGGCGGTTTGGACAAGGCGATCGAGATACTGCGTATGGTGCAACAGGCACGCGGGGAGTATCGCGAGATTCCTATCACGAATAGCGCGGAGTACATGAACGCGCTGTTGAACGAGGCTCGCAGGGAGTTTATCGGCGAGGGACAGTGTTTCTACATGTACAAGCGTCTGGGCTTGCCGCTGAATGACGGCGTGGGGAATATTGATTACGGGACGAAGGTTTATTTGCCTATCCCGGATAGTGAAACCGTAATACTTTAAGTTATGAAATATTGTATTGTTATAATTGTTCTGTTTGTGATGTTCGGGGCTTGTTCCACGGACTCGTTGGATACGTACACGGCTGACCGTTACATATACTTCTCGGGTAAGAACGCGGAGGACAGCGTGAATACCTCGTTTTTCTTCTATCCCGGGGCGACGGAGTTGGACGTGCCGATCGAGATATCTTTCGCCGGACGGCCTATCACGACGGACACTGAGTACGAGTTGGTGATCGACGAGGGTATGACGACTGCCTCCGGGGCGGACTATTCGGTGGAAACGAAAAGGGTGTGGAAAGCGCACCGGAACCGGGACACAGTGAGAGTGACGTTGCATAAAACGGCGGCACTCGACAATCAAGTGGTGCGGTTGGCGTTGAGGGTAAAGGAGAATGATAATTTCCGGGTGGGACCGTTGTCGAACGCTCTTTACCGCGTGGTGTTTACTTCGCTGGCGGTGCGTCCGGTGTGGTGGACGGAGCGTATCGTGAACGAGTACTTGGGTGCTTACAGCGAGGCGAAGTATCAACAGTTGATTATTGCCACGGGGGTGAGCGACCTGTCGAATAAGACGGCCAGTGAATTGAGATATTATTCGTTGAAGCTCAAGTATCATTTGCAGCGAGAGAAAGATAACGGGAACACGATTATGGACGGGGAAGCGGAGATGTCGGTACCGGTAAAAGGTTAATTTAAAAGGAATGTTATGAGAACGAAAAATTGGATATACGCCGTGATTTGCTTTATCTTCATGTACGGGTGTTATGACGATAAAGGGAATTACGATTACGGGGATATAAATGTGATCACCGTGGAGAAATATTTGACGAACGCGGATCCCCGGTTTTATAAAGGTGATATGGCGGAGATTACTCCGGTGTTGAAATTCAGCTTGGACGAGGAGATAACGACGTTGAAGTTCCGCTGGGAGTTGAGGACTTCGGAAAAGGAATACAAGACGTTGGGACACGAGAAGGTGTTGAACTGGGAGGTGGATACTGCCGGGTGGTTGCAGTTCGTGCTGACAATCACGGACACGACGAACGGGTTGCAGTGCGTGGATCTTACCCGGCAGTACGTGATGGATAATCTGGCTTACCCGAGTGGCGTGTGGCTGGTTTTGGATGAGAAGGATAACGGGGCGGAGCTGACGATGTTGGATTTGGACAGGAGATTGGATGAAGCGACACAAGAGTATGTCACTTATCTTGACGTGTACGCGGATCTTTACACGTTGGAGAACGACGGGCAGAGGTTGGGCGGGAAGCCTTATTTCCTTCAGGAAGTGTTCGCGGATTGGGATTCGCCGAGCCACGTGCTGATATTGCAGGAGGGGGGAATAGGTCCGGTGTACGTGGACGGTAGTTCTTACAAGAAAACGATTTCCTTGGGCGAGGAGTTCACGGGGGGCGCGCTACCCGCGGGACAGGTATTTGTCGGGGCGGCGTATCACCATAAAGGGGATATTCTGATGTCGAAGACAGGGGATATTTTCGTGAGGCGGAAGACGGACGAGGAGGTATTTTACTCGGGTATGTATCCCGATTTCCCGGCGTATTACGAGAAGGGACTGGAGGTGACGCTGATGTGCAAGACGCGGAGCGGTATCTCGACACTGGTGTACGATAACAAGAATCACCGTTTTTTGGCCGTGAATGACGGAAACGTGTATTATGACGACGAGATCGGGGAGTGGGTGACAGACCCGAACACGGCGGCTATCCTGCCGGTGTTCCCGGAGAGGATGGAGGGGGTGACGCCCTTGAATAACATGGGGAACGTGGAGATGTATTTCTGTGACGGGTACACGGACGGGGATCGGAAGTTCTGGTGCGTGTTCAAGAATAGAGAGGACGGGGTGTATTACATGCAGTTCTTCTATTATGACGAGTGGAACGGGTATAAGGTGATTCCACAATATGAATTGCCGTTCCCGCATCAGGATTTGCTGGACGGGACGAACAAGTTCGAGTTGACGACGGATTCGCGGGAGTTCCTGTTCTTTACTTCCAACGGGACGTCCGTGGCGGGAGCGCCTCACGATAAATTGTACGCTTACCAGCACGCGAGAGGACGGGGGGACGCGAAATTGTTGTACGATTTCCAAGGAAGAGGAATCGTGTCGATGCTTGCCTCGCAGAGAAACAATGCCGGCGGTTATCTGGTTGTCGGGTTGGATTCCGGCGAAGTGTATTTCTTCGCGGCAGGTACCACGAGCATTTTTGCCGGTGGAACGATCGAGTACGCGTATAAGACGGAACCGGTTTTCGGACGGATTGCCGATATAAAATATCGATTCGGCGGTCAAGGATCGATTGTGGATTAACAGTGATTGCTGTTGCGTGGGCAACGCTTCATTAATCACTAAATCACCGAATCAATAAACTCCTCCGTCTGCTTCGCAACCACCTTCTCTATAAACAGAGGAGGTGGTTGTGAAGCCGGGAGGGAGTTTTGAGAATCACGGAATCACTGTATTTTTTGATATTTATTATTTAAAAAAGTATGAGAAACAAAACGATTTATTTACTGGTTATCGTTCTGTTGCTGCCTTGTGTCGGGATGGCGAGGAAGAAGAGGGAGGACAAGAAAGCGAAGGAGGATACCCCTTACGAGCGGCTTTTCAAGGATAAGGCCGCCGAAACGATGAAAGGGCTTATCACGATTCACCGGGTGGACGAGAAGGTATATTTCGAGATTCCTTTCGGGGTGTTCGGGCGGGAGATGCTGTTGGGATCGACGATCACGGAGATCACGAGCAACCTGTTCGGGAGCGTGGGAGAGAAGCCTTTTGAACCCCTGCACGTGGTTTTCATGCAGGACGATTCGGCAAAGGTGAGTTTGCGGCAGGTGAACGCGATTCACTCGACAAGCACGGAGCGGTACCGGCAGCGAATCAAGGAGAGTACGGTGCCCGGAATTATCGAGAGCTTCGAGGTTAGTGCTTACTCGCCGGACAGCACGGCGGTGGTGATCGACGTCACCCGTTTCCTGATGAGCGACAAGGAGGAGCTGGGGCCGTTCACGCCGTGGATGCCGATACTGTCGATGAGCCGGGATATGAAGATGGAGAAACAGTTTAAAAACCAGCAATCCCGTATCGGGACGGCGAAGGCGTTTGATGATAATTTCAGCGTGCAGTCTTCCCTGACTTACGAGATGTCCGTGCGGGACAACTGGTTTTATTATTTATACAAGTTGCCGTTCACGGTAGTGATGACGCGGAGTTTTGTGCTTCTGCCCGAAGAGCCTATGCGCCCCCGGTTTGCCGATCCCCGTATCGGGATATTTATCGGCGGCAGATACGCTTATGACGAGGGAGAGAAGACGAGAATTAATTACCATATCAACCGCTGGCGCTTGGAACCCAAGGACGAGGCGGCGTATCGGCGGGGGGAACTGGTGGAACCCGTGAAGCCGATCGTTTTTCACGTGGACAACGCGTTCCCCGAGAGCTGGAAAAAGCACGTGCGCGAGGGCGTGGAAGAATGGCAGGCGGCTTTCGAGCGCATCGGTTTCAAGAACGCGATTATTGCCGTTGACTTCCCGACCGATGATCCGGAGTTTGATCCCGATAACCTGAAATATTCCTGCGTGCGCTATTCTCCCTCGCCCGTGGCGAATGCCATGGGTCCCTCGTGGACGGATCCCCGGAGCGGGGAGATTATACAGGCGAATATTTCGGTCTACCATAATCTGATACAACTGGTGCGTGACTGGCGATTCCTGCAAACGTCGCCTGCCGATCCCGCTGCGCGGAAGGTGGAGATGGACGAGGAGATGCTGGGAGATTGTATCCGTTACGTGATTTCCCACGAGGTGGGGCACACGCTGGGATTCATGCATAATATGGCGGCTTCGGCGGCTGTGCCGACGGATTCGCTTCGTTCTCCTTCATATACCCGGACATACGGCACGACGATGTCTATCATGGATTACGCCCGTAATAATTACGTGGCTCAACCCGGTGACGCGGAGCGCGGCGTGAGGGTGACCCCGCCCGCGCTGGGGGTGTATGACTATTTCCTGATCCGGTGGGCGTACACGCCCCTGTTGGATGCGAAGAGTTCGCGGGAGGAAGTACCCGTGCTGGACAAGTGGATTTCCGAACGTTCCGGCGACCCCGTGTACCGCTATGGCAAGCAACAGTTCTACGGGTACCTCGATCCCTCGTCGTTCGAGGAAGATCTGGGGGACGATGCCGTGAAGTCTGCCACTTACGGGGTGAAGAATCTGAAATACGTGTTGGCGAACCTGCACGAGTGGACGGGAGAGGACGACAAGGATTTCTCGTTCCGCCGGAATATGTATAACGAGCTACTGTACCAGTATATCCGCTACATGAACCACGTGTTGGTGAACGTGGGCGGGATACACGTGAACGAGCGTTACGACGGCGACGGTCTGCCTTACTTCTCTATCGTGCCGAAGGAGAAACAGCGGCGGGCGCTGCGTTTTATACTGGAACAGACGCGGGACGCGGAGTGGGTGGACGACAAGGATTTCCAAGCCCGTATGCCGATCATGGGAACGTACGCGCAGGTGTTGCAGGATATTGCCCTGAAAGCGATTTTCAACCGGGCGGCTCTCGTGGCGTTCGGTGCGAAAT
Source organism: uncultured Butyricimonas sp. (assembly GCF_959596855.1). NCBI lineage: Bacteria > Pseudomonadati > Bacteroidota > Bacteroidia > Bacteroidales > Odoribacteraceae > Butyricimonas > uncultured Butyricimonas sp. Next base: position 32,801 of record NZ_CAUFYA010000016.1, on the reverse strand, counting down.
ACACGGGGGAGGAGAGTCCTTATACCGCCGAGGAGTATTTCGAGGACATACACGGGTTCGTGTTCGCTCCCACGCGGGAGGGCAAAGAATTGTCCGGTGCGGAGAAGAAGTTGCAAATGGCTCTGCTGTCGGAACTGATTTCCGGTTCGGGAGTCGAGAGCGGTAAGATCGGGGGCGGCGGGAACGTGGGAATCAGTGATGCCTACCGGATAGCAGTGCCCCGCGAGATCGCGGAGAAGAGTCGCGCCGCGTACGGTTTGGTGGGAGAGTTCGACACGGAGATGACCCGTGCCCGTTGGCTGCGGCAGGCGGAAACATGTCCTTCTGCCAAGGTGCGGGGATTCGGCTGGCGGGTGGAATTGCCAATCATGAATTATCCCATGGAGCCGCTTTATCTCTCGACGTTGAAGAAGACTCACACGCTGTTGAAGAGTAAGGCTGATACAGGCTCGGATGCCAATCGGCGTCACTACGCGCTGTTGCTTTACAAGGTGGAACAGGCACTAGGACAATAACATGTAAAACGAGTAATTATGAAGAATATAATATATATACTGTTTCTTCTTTCGTTGCTGCTGCCCGCTTCCGCGGAAGCCGATGCGTCGGGACGTAAAAAGAAAAAGGATAGGAAAGGCGGGGAACCGGAGAATGTCGAACTCTCGACTCCTTACAGCGAATTGTTCAAGGGCAAGAAGGTGAAGACCGCCAAAGGATTGATGACTATACACCGGGCGGACAAGAAAATATACGTGGAGTTCCCGCTCCGCCTGCTGGATAAAGATATGCTCTACGCTTCGGTTATCCGGGGTATTACCGATAACGGCGAGGGTGCCGTGGGCGAGTTCGTGGGCGGCGATAATGCCTTGCGTTTCACGCGACGGGATTCGGTGTTGCAAGCCCGGATTACGGTGCAGGTGGACTACCCGCCGTTGCGGGCGTTCAACAGTAGCGGTGACGGGGCGATAGACAAAGCTTTGGAGAAGGCTTCGCGACCGGGTATCTTCGGGACGTACAAGATAGAGGCATGGACGCCGGACAGTACGGCGGTGGTGGTGGATATGACGTCGTTGTTCACGAATTATTCGGCGTACACGACTCCTTTTGCCGCTTACGCGCCGAACGCCATGTTCGGTTTCGTTTCCCGGAAGCACGATATCCGCGAGGAGTGGACGACGCTGAAGGATGTCGCCGCTTTTGACAATAATGTCACGGTTACTTGCGAGCAAGGGTTTAACGTGGATTATTTCATGATGGGATTCCCGATGGCAAAGGACGTGAAAGTGACGGTGACGAGCGACAAGATTCTGATGTTGCTGCCGGAGGAACCGATGATGCCCCGCTTGGCGGATTACCGCGTGGGGGTACGTCCTTTCATGCAGGCGGATTTTAGCGACCCGCTACGAGGACTGGAACGCGTGTTCTACACGCGGCGGTGGCGACTGGAACCGACGGACAAGGCTGCCCACGAGAGAGGTGAGGCGGTGGAACCCGTGAAACCGATCGTTATTTACATGGACACGCTTATGCCCGCCGCGTGGGCGAAATATATAAAAGAGGGACTGGAGGAGTGGAATACTGCTTTCGAGAAAATAGGGTTCAGGAACGTGGTGCAGGTACGGGATTTCCCGCGGGATGACGCGGGGTTCAATCCTTTTGACGTGAATCATTCCGTGATTCTTTATTCTCCCGTGTTATGGTACTCGGCAATGACGAATCAACTCACGGATCCGCGCACGGGCGAGATATTGAGTATGTCGATCTGTATACCGGACAACTTCACGAATATGTTGTACAATGACCGCGTGTTGATGACAATGAATGCCGATCCTTCCGTGCGGCGGGCGAAGCTGAGCGAGGAACAGATGGGGGAGTTGATTCGCGCGAATATGGCGAACTGCATGGGGTGGAACTTGGGCTTGTTCCTGAACGCTTCCGCTTCCGCGGCTTACCCGGTGGATTCGCTGCGTTCCCCTTCGTTCACGCGGGAACACGGGTTGAGCCCTTCGATTATGGACGTTGTACCCTGCAACTATATCGCTCAACCGGGTGATGCCGAACGCGGCGTGCGGATGACGGCGAAAGGGGTAGGACCGTACGACGACTTTACCATCCAATGGCTGTACAAGCCGATAGCGGGGGCGAATGTGCCCGCGGATGAGAAAGCGACGCTCGACAGCTGGATCAAGGAGTCGCGCGCGAATCCTGCCTGCCGTTATCACTTGTTCGACGACTGGGGGGCTTTCGATCCTCTGGTGGCGGTCTACGACTTGGGGGACGATCCGGTGAAAGCCTTCGAGTATCACGTGGCTAACGTGAAGGGTTCTTTAAAGAACTTCTTCGAGTGGTACCGGGAAGACGACCGCGATATGGTTGTCCGTCAAGGGATATACGAGGGGTTGTGCTCCGTGTTGGGTGCGAATCGGTTGCCGCAGTTGGCGACTTACGTGGGAGGTATCGTGATGAATGCGGCGAATGCTGACGAGGGGATCAGGCAATACGAGTTTCTACCGAAGAAACAGCAACGGGAAATGGTGCAATATCTGTTGAACTTCTCCCGTGACCTCGATTGGTTGGAAGACCTCGATTTGCTCCGGCAACTGGGTCCGGGACGTATGCCCATGAAAGAGGCGATGCGGGCAACCGTGCTGGACGTGTTGTTCTCCCGCTACGATCGGTTGAAATGGTGCGCCGCCAAATCGGACGATGCCTATAAACCGAGCGAGTTGTTGGATGATATCTACCGTTTCGTGTGGGAAGGTACGCTGAAGAACCGCTCCTTGACGAAAGAGGAAATGGGATTCCAGACTTCTTATCTGGCGATGATATTGCAATCTTCTACCGTGGGGGAATCGGCTTCCGCGTTACAGGTGTCCGCCCGGCGGGACGGTGTTGCTGATTTCAGCCCCGCGAACTTATACTTTATTAATCGCGGAATCACGGAAGCGAGAAATCCCCAATCTTACAATGCCTCTTTCGACCTGCCGTGGTGGGTGAGAGTCCCCGGTAATCCCGATGCCCACGAGTTTTACGGCATGGTGCTTCGCGTGCAGGGATTGCTGAATAAAGCGGTGGTGACGAGCACGGGCGATACGAAGTTGCATTACGAGTATCTGCTCCACAAAATCAAGAAGTCGTTGGAAAAGAAATGAGTTCATTTAACGAGAATATTATGAAACGAAACAAGATAGTATACCTGTTTATCATCGTGTTCCTGCTTCCCGCTTCCGGGTTCGCCAGAAAGAAAAAGAAGGACTCGAAGGAGGACGGGAAAACGGAGAGCCGTTACGAACAGTTGTTCAAGGATAAGGCTCGCGAAACGAAACGGGGGCTGATAACTCTCCACAAAATGGAAGGAAAGATATATTTCGAGATACCGACGGTGGTGATGGGACGGGAGATGTTGTTGGGTTCGACGATCGCCGCTTCCACCGATAACCTGCTGGGCGGGGTGGGTGAGCGCACGCATACCCCGTTGCGGGTGGTGTTCACGCTGAAGGATTCCAACAAGGTGAGTTTGGGCGAGATACAGACCGTGTACACCACGACCGACGATAATCTCCGGGAACGGATGCGGCGCGGTAATTTGCCTGCGGTAATCAAGAATTTCGAGGTGCAGGCATGGTCGCCGGACAGCACGGGAGTGGTGATTGACATGACGGATTTCCTCGTGAGCGACAATGAAATGCTTCCGCCGTTCTTCCCGTGGTCGCCGGTGGTGTCGATGACGGAAGGACGGCTTGACAAGAATTTCATACAGGAAGGGTCGCAGGTGTTGGAAATAAAAGCCTTTGAAGATAACGTCAGCGTGCAGTCGCGACTGGCTTACCGGGTGACGGCGGAAACCTTTATGGGAACTTATTGCAAGAACAAGCCGATAACTAATGTTCTAACCCGCAACTTTATCCTCTTGCCCGAGGATGCGGCTCGTCCCCGTTATGCCGATCCCCGCATCGGGGTATTCTTTGACGGGAAATACGATATCGGTCACCCGAGAAAGAATATCGACGTGTTCTATCACGCCAACCGCTGGCGTCTTGAGCCGAAAGACGAGGAGGCTTACCGTCGGGGCGAGTTGGTGGAACCGGTGAAACCGATCGTGTTCTACGTGGACGACGCGTTCCCCGCGAGTTGGTTGCCTTATATACGTCAGGGAGTGCTCACGTGGAACGAGGCTTTCGAGAGGATTGGCTTTAAAAACGTGATGCAGGTGCGGGATTTCCCGTCCGATGATCCGGATTTCGACCCGGAGAACTTGAAATACTCCTGTATCCGCTATTCCCCTTCCGTGGTGGCGAACGCCATGGGACCGTCGTGGACGGATCCCCGCACGGGCGAGATTATCAACGCTTCGGTCTATGTGTATCACAATCTGGTGGCGATGGTACAGGACTGGCGTTTCCTGCACACGGCTCCCGCCGACCCGTCGGTGCGCAAGGTGAAGCTGGACGAGGAAACTTTCGGCGATTGTATGCGTTACGTGATTGCCCACGAGGTGGGACACTGCCTCGGTTTGATGCATAATATGTCCGCATCGGCGGCAATACCCACCGATTCGCTGCGTTCACCGTCCTTTACCCGGAAGTACGGAACCACGCACTCGATTATGGATTACGCCCGTAACAATTACGTGGCGCAGCCGGGCGATGCCGAGAGGGGAGTGCGTATGACGCCGCCTAATCTCGGGCTTTACGATTATTACGTGATCGAGTGGTTGTACAAACCTTTGCTCGACATTCCCACGGCGAAAGACGAGATACCCGTGCTTGACCGCTTTATTTCGGAAAGTTCCGGTGATCCCGTTTATCGCTATGGCAAGCAACAGTTCTGGAACGTGTTAGACCCCAGTTCCATAGAGGAAGACTTGGGCGACGACCCGGTGAAGTCCGCCACCTATGGCGTGAAAAATTTGAAATACCTCTTGGCGAATCTCAACACGTGGGTCGCGCACGAGGATAAAGACTATAAGTTTCGTACCAATATGCTGAACGAGGCTCGTTTCCAGTTCTTCAGGTATTGCGTCCACGTGCTGAGAAATATCGGTGGATTCTATTTTAACGAGATATACGAGGGGGACGAATTGCCCGCTTACAGTGTGGTGTCCCGTGAAAGGCAGAAAGAGGCTTTGCGCTTCCTGTTGGAACAGGTGAAGGACGTGGCATGGTTGGATAACGTGCCCGGTTTGCCACCGGGGCGTGACGTGGGAGCGGAGATACAAGAGGAGATGATGCGGGGATTGCTTCGCGCGGGTCCGGTGGTGGCAATCAACGAGAAGCTGACCACGGATAGTAAACCTTTCACCCGTGACGAGTACATGAATGATATATACGCCTTTGTCATGGCACCGACCATGCAGAATAAGGTGCTGACGAAGAGTGAACGTTCCTTTTTGCAGGAGTTCGTGAACAGCTTGATCGAGGAAACCGGGGTCAACAGAAAGGACATGGGAGCGGAGCCTTTCCGTTTCCGTTCGGGGGTGTTGGTACGTGTGCCGGAGAGTATAAAGGCGAAAAGCCGCGAACGTTACGGCGTGTTGGGGCATGACGTGTTGGGGGTTTTCTCGAACGCGGAGTATCTGCCGATAAACGCAGCGGGAGAGGTGTCCGGGTTTGGCGAAGTCAATCTCTGGTATCGTCCCTATCCCTCGGAACCGGCATGTTTCAAGATGTTGCAACGGGTGTACACTCTTGTCAAAAGCAAACAGAACACGGGGAGTGCCGAAATGCAACGGTATTATAAACTTATGGCCCGTCAGATCGGGAATATCCTCGATAATTGAACGTGTAAAAATTGAATACTATGAGAAGAATAATCTATATACTGCTTCTTCTTTCTCTCGCCGCGGGTGTCAATGATTCCTTTGCCGCCGGACGGAAAAAGAAAGACAAGAGGAAAAAAGAGCTTACTGCCTACGAGAAGGTGTTTGACGGGAAGAAGGTGCAGACCGCCCGCGGGCTGATGACTTTGCACAAGATAGACGATAAAGTGTACGTGGAATTTCCTCTCGCCCTGCTCGGCAAAGAGATGCTTTTCACGTCGACGATAGAGGGAATCAGCGACAGCGGCGAGAGTGCCGTGGGGGAGTTCTCCGGTCAAGGTGTGCCCGTTCGTTTCACCCGTGCGGACTCCGTGCTGCAAGCCCGTCTGGTGGTGTTGGGCGACCTGTTGAACCTGTCGGGTGATGCGTCGGTTGACCCGGCAATCGCACGCTCCGGTATGCCGGGCGTGTACGGTAATTACAAGATAGAAGCGTTTACTCCCGACGGTGCGGCGATGCTGGTGGATATGAGTTCGCTTTTCATGACGCATAGCATTTACACGACTCCTTTCGCCGACTATGCCGGAAACTCTTTCTACGGGTTCGTGATGCGGAACCATAAGTTTCAGGAGGAACGCACTTCCTTGCACAGCGTGAAAGCGTACGCGAATAACGTGGTTGCCACGTGTGACTTGGGGTATGATGTGGATCATATCTTCTTCGGTATGTTCCTCATGGCGAAGGATATGAAAGTTTCCGTGCTGGCGAACCGGATTCTGATGCTGTTGCCGGAACAACCGATGATGCCCCGTCTTGCCGATTACCGGGTAGGTACGGAAGTGCTTCGGGCTTCCGCACTCAATGCCTCGATGGAAGAGGTGAAACCGATTCACCTCGCTTACCGTTGGCGTTTGGAGCCGTCCGATCCCGTGGCGTATCACCGGGGTGAACTCGTGCGGCCGTTGAAACCGATCGTGTTCTACATGGATACCCTTATCCCCGAGGCGTACCGTCCGCACGTGGCGGCGGGAGTGCTGGAATGGAACAAGGCTTTTGAGGCTATCGGGTTCCGGGACGCCATACAGGTGAAGGATTACCCGCGGGATGAACCCGGTTTTGACCTTGCCGACGTGAGTCATTCCACGATATTATTTTCCCCGGTGAAGATGTACGAGGTGAAAAGCCAGATGTATTCGGATCCCCGCACGGGTGAGATATTGTCGGCTTCCATTTTTATTCCCGTGGGGTATGATCCCGGCTTTTCATATAAGGCCTACACGCTGGCGGCAGACCCGCGGGTGCGGGAACAGTATTTGCCCGTGGAGATTTACGGGGAACAGATCAGAAACGACGTGGCGAGGGAGATGGGAAAATGTCTGGGGTTTGCCGAGAATCAGCTTGCCTCGTCCGCTTATCCCGTGGATTCCTTGCGTTCGCCTTCTTTTACCCGTGAATACGGTTTAAGTCCCTCGATTATGGATCACGTGCCTGCAAACTATATCGCCCGACCGGGGGATATGGAGCGGGGGGTGGCTCTGGTGCAGCATGGTATCGGCGTGTATGACTATTTCCTCGTGAAGTGGTTGTATCGTCCCGTTCCCGGGGCGGTTACACCGCGGGAGGAAACTGCCGTGCTAGACCGCTGGGTGGCGGAATCGAGAAGTAATCCTTATTTCCGTTTCGGGCGTTTCGTGTGGGGGATGCACCGTCCGGTCAACGATCCGCGAATGCAGGCTTTCGACTTGGGCGACGATCCGGTGAAGGCGTTTCGCTATCGCCTTGACAATATAAAATATATCATGGAGAATTACGGGAGCCTCACGTGGGAGGACGACAAGGAAATGACCGCCCGTGTCAATTTCCGTAACGTGCTCACGAATGCGGTATCCGCGGAACTTAACCGGATGCTTTCACACGTGGGCGGTGTGTATATCAACGAGGTACACGCCGACGAGGATATTCCCGCGTATACCGTTGTCCCGAGGGAACAACAGCGTGCTATCGTGCGCTACGCCTTGGAACTGGCGAAGAGTTTCGACTGGATGGACGACGTGGCTTACATGGAACGTTATAATATCGGCATGGGAAACCTGCCCGGTGAAGAGATGTACTTGACGATACTGGGCGGATTGCTCGGGAAGGTGGGCGATTTACGGCTTTGTGCCGCGAAATCCGATGATGCCTACACGCCCGATGAATTGATGGACGACCTCTATACTTATATCTGGGACGGTACGATCGGGAAACGGGCGTTGGACGAGGACGAGCGTTTTATGCAAAGGGCTTTCGTGGCGGGTATCATGGCTACTTCTGCCGTGGCGGAATCCGCTTTCGCTTTCGAGAAACCCGAACGCCGGATGCCTTTCATTGCTGACACGAAACTCGTGTCATGGTCGCCCGATACCCGTTCCCTGCACCGCGAGGAACAGCGTCTGGCGGCAGCCCGCCTATCCGGTACTGCACCATACAGCGGTTTTGACGGGCATTACGCCGTGGTAAAGGGCTACAATGCGGCTCCTGAATTTTACAGTATGCTGTTGCGTGTACGGGACTTGTTGAAACAGAACCTCGCCTCTTCATCCGGCGATACCCGCGAGCATTACGAGTATCTGCTGTACAGGATAGGGAAGGCGTTGAGTAAAAAATGAATCTAAAAGAGAATATTATGAAACAAACCTCGATAATCATAGTGTTGGTTGTTTTGTTGTTACCGGTTCTGGCGGAAGCGCAGGGCAGAAAGGGGAAGAAAACCAAACGCGACGTCAATAGCGAGATGCCCGCGCTTCCCAAGGAATCGGCTTACGACAACCTGTTCAAGGATAAAGCCCGCGAAACCGTGAAGGGGCTGATGACGCTTCATAAGACGGACGGGCGTGTCTATTTTGAAATTCCGCTCGACCTGCTGGGAAGGGAGATGCTGATCGGTTCCACGATAGCGGAAACTACCAGCCATTACTTCGGCAGCGTGGGAGAGAAGCCGCACGAGCCGTTGCACGTGGTATTTACCCGTACCGATTCGTTAATCAACCTGCTGGAAGCGAATGCACTGCACATCACGGGCAACGAGCGGATGCGTAAAAACGTGGATAAAAACGCCTATCCCGCCGTGTTGAACAACTTCGAGATCAAAGCGTGGTCACCCGACAGCACGGCGATTGTCATCGACATGACCGATTACCTGTCCGGCGGGGAGAACGAGGCGCTTGATCCCTTTTCCCCGTGGATGCCTATTTTATGGCAATACGGTGGCGGGGAGGAAGGACAACTTGAAAAAGAATTTAAACGGGAGTTTACCCGAATCGGGCGGATCGCGGCGTACGAGAATAACGTCAGCGTGCAGACATCACTGACTTATGACGTGAGCGTGCAGGCGCAGCAATGGTACTGGATATACAAGATGCCTTTTACCGCCTTGATGACCAGAACATTCCTGCTGTTGCCGGAAACTCCCGCGCGTGCCCGGTTGGCAGATCCGCGTATCGGGGTATTTTTCGGGGGAAAATACCTGTACGAAGAGGACGAGAGGGGCGTGGAAGTACGTTACTATACCCATCGTTGGCGACTGGAACCCAAAGATTTGACGGCATTCCGACAAGGACGCCTCACGGAGCCGGTACAACCTATCGTTTTCTACGTGGACGATGCTTTCCCGGAAAGCTGGAAACCTCACGTGAAGGCGGGTATCGAGGAATGGCAGGCTGCCTTCGAGAAAATAGGCTTTAAAAACGCCATCGTGGCACGGGATTTTCCCGCCGATGATCCGGCTTTCGACCCGGAGAACCTCGCTTATTCCTGCGTGCGTTATTCCCCTTCTCCGGTGGCGAACGCCATGGGACCGTCGTGGACGGATCCCCGGAGCGGGGAGATATTGCAGGCGAACGTTTCCGTGTACCACAATATGGTGCGCCTCGTGCAGGATTGGCGTTTCATACAGACGGCTCCCGCCGACCCGTCGGTGCGGGGTGTGAATCTTGACGAGAAAACACTCGGGGACTGTATCCGTTACGTGATCGCCCACGAGATAGGGCATTGCCTCGGTTTGATGCACAATATGTCCGCGTCGGCGGCTATTCCGACCGATTCGTTACGCTCGCCCTCGTTCACGCGGAAGCATGGAACCACACATTCGATCATGGATTACGCCCGCTTTAATTACGTGGCGCAACCGGGGGATGCTGCCCGCGGGGTACGGATGACTCCGCCCGAACTGGGACTGTACGATTATTACGTTATTCGCTGGTTGTATACCCCGCTACCGGACGCAGTGACTTCCCGTGACGAGGTGCCTGTACTCGATAGCTGGATCAGCGAACGTTCCGGCGATCCGGTTTATCGTTACGGTAAACAGCAATTCTACGCTCATCATGATCCCTCGTCCTTTGAAGAGGATTTGGGGGACGATGCCGTGAAATCGGCAACCTACGGGGTGAAAAACCTGCGCTACCTGCTTGCTAACTTGAATGATTGGACACGTGACGACGATCCGGATTTCTCGTTCCGCGAACGGGTGTACAACGAGATTGTCAGCCAGTACGTGCGTTACCTGAATCACGTGGCGGCAAACATCGGCGGCATTTATCTCAACGAACGTTACGAGGGGGACAAACTGCCTCATCAGGCTTTCGTGCCGAGAGAGAAACAGAAACGTGCCGTTCGTTTCCTGCTCAACCAAGTGAAAGAAGTGCAATGGCTCGATAGTCCCGCGTTCCAGAAGGAGATGCCTCTCATGGGAATGGTTTCCCGCGAATTGGAAGATAAAATCATCGCTGCCGTTCTGGGACGTCTGGCGCCCGTGTCTTACAACGCCGATAAAGCCCCGGCGAAACTAGCTTACACGCCGAACGCGTACATGAATGATATTTACGATTTTGTATTCACGCCGACCATACAGGGACGCACGCTCTCGGCAACCGAGAAAAAGTTGCAGTTAGCCTTGCTTTCCCGTGTAATCGGCGGGGCAAACGTGGAGAAAACATCCGCTAGCCGGGGAGGTTTCCGGATGCTGATTGATGTGCCGGAAGCGGTAAAAGCGAAAAGCGTAGCCTATTACGGGGCTCTCTCTAATCTGTCCCGTCCGCTCGCCGAACGACAGGGATTCAGCTATTACGTTGACATAGATCCCAAACAAGCCGATATGGCTCCCTATTATTACGATTTAATGAAACGTGCCCGCCAACTGTTGCAGGGAAAAGCCTCTTCCGGTTCCGCGGATACACAACAGCATTATAAATTTCTTCTCCATAAACTGGAGCAAGCCATGAGGTGATGAGTTTTCCCTTGTTCCTCTCCGTCGCCGTCGGAAACTTTCCGCGGCGGCGGGACAGGAGGGATTAATGATTTAGTGATTTATGATTGTAAATCATATAAAATAAAAAAATTCAGCTTTTAGAGTAATACCAAACCTCGTTTCATGTATTTATTGTACGGATGAGCGTGAGATGTGGCATTGTAAGTGAAGCTAACTGTAATAAACAAACAAATTGTGACAAACGAGTAGTACGGGACAAGGGAAAAATTAGAGTCTGAATCAAAATATCTGTCGGCATTTATCCGGTAGATTTTGCAGGGAATAAGTACGGCGCTTTGCAACCGGACAGTTCCCCGGTACTGTCATTATGTCTTCAATTGATTGTTTACACTTTATGAAAAACTGAGAAGTTTAACAAGAATAAAGATGGTAAACCTTGAATCTATTTTACCGGGGATAAACGGCAAGGACGAAAGATGTTGGGAACAACTTTACAATTCTTGCTACGCTGCGATGTGCGTTTACGTCGAATCGATCGTCAAGGATATGGATTGTGCGAAAGATATCGTGCAGGATCTGTTGGTGAATCTCTGGCATTCCAATGTGCAATTCGCTTCCTCGAAAGAGTTAATGGGGTACCTGTACAAATCTCTGTATCACAATTCATTGTTATACATCCGCAACAAGAAGAAAAGAGCCGCCATACTGGATAAGATTGACAAAGAAAAAGAAGAGGAGGATTTTGCCGCGGATTTCCTTTTGGATACGGTACAGGAAGAAATAGTACGCCTGCTCTACATGCATATCGGTGATTTACCCCGAATGAGAAAACAGATTATCAAGTTGAGTATAAGCGGTTTTTCCGGTAAAGAGATTGCCGAGAAACTAGGTATCAGCGTAAACACGGTGAAAGTCCAAAAGAACAAAAGCATCAAATATCTTCGTGATCGCCTTATGCATCGCGGGAGAGAACTCGACCTTTGAAGAGCCGCGGCAAACAAAGTGTTAAATTTAAGATTTTTCTAACGATTCGTTTGGAAAATGAAAAATAATGTTATATATTTACAGTGAACGATGATAGAGATGAGGGAAGAGAGTTTGGTTTGAGTTAGTAACTTTAAAATGAAGACGGAATGAAAGCTAAATGGAATCAAATGGTAATCGTAGCCCTTCTACTAGTTGTAATCACGAGCATCGTCGTATACACTTGGATAGGGATAGCAGAGATCATTCATTATTTTGATCATCTGGCGTACGAGTCCTTCACTACCGTGAGAATACTCGGTTTGTGACGGGGAACAAGGAACAACCGGTACACGATCCGGTAGACATGGTACTTAATTTTTCACAAGAGTGTCGATAACCCGATGATTATTGTTATTTTTGTAGGGACGGAAAATGAATAAAATAACAATTGATGACTTCTAAAATGATTCGGGTATTATCGCTGTTTTCTGGATGCGGGGGAATGGATTTGGGACTGGAAGGCGGATTTTCAGTTCATAGAGATTGTATTAATCAAAAAATGAATCCCGACTTTATAGAAAAGAACGGACGGAACGGGTGGGTAAAGTTACAATCAACCCGTTTCCGGATTGTTTTCGCCAATGATATACTGAAGGAAGCCCGGACGGCGTGGACACGTCATTTTGCCAAATATGGTTATTCCGCGGAAGTGTACCGCCAAGAGAGTGTTGTAGACCTCGTGAAACGCCACCGCGCGGGGGAAAAGGTATTCCCCGAAAAGGTGGATGTCGTCACGGGAGGATTCCCTTGTCAGGATTTCAGTCTGGCGGGGAAACGAGGTGGATTCAATTCCCATAAAGACCATAGGGGAGAGGTTATCAACGGGGAGATCGCTTCGGAAGAAACCCGGGGAAAGTTGTACATGTGGATGAAAGAAGTGATCGAGATCACGAAGCCCAAAATATTTATAGCCGAGAACGTGAAAGGACTGGTAAACCTCGCGAACGCGAAAGAGATTATTCAACGCGATTTCGCGCGGGCGGATGGTGACGGGTATCTGGTATTGGAACCGAGGGTGTTGCATGCCGCCGATTACGGGGTGCCGCAATCCCGCGAACGCGTGATTTTTATCGGTATCCGTAAATCGGCATTGACTCCGGAGGCACGGGAGATTTTGTCGGGAGAAGTGATTCCGGCAGAATACTGTCCTTACCCTTTGCCGAGTCACGGTTATCGTGCCGCGGGAGAGGGGCTGATGCCCCCGCAGACTCTCGCAAATGTATTTGCCGGGTTGGAAGAACCGGAAGCGAGTGCGGATCCGTCGCAAATGTACTACTCCAAGGCAAAATTCTTGGGCAGGCATTGTCAAGGACAGATAGAGGTCGATCTCACGAGTATCGCCCCGACGATCCGTTCCGAGCATCATGGAAATATAGAATACCGCCGGCTCTCGAAAGAGCATGGCGGAGTCATTGATTCTGAGTTGATGGCGGGTTTGAAAGAGCGTCGATTGACTCCCCGCGAGTGCGCGTTGATACAGACCTTTCCCCCTGATTACGAGTTCGTCGTGCCTAACGGGGGAGGGGGTAAATACAAATTATCCCCCTCTTCGGCGTATAAAATCATCGGGAACGCTGTCCCCCCCTTGCTGGCATACCATATCGGGAAACGCGTGGAGAGCTTGTGGGATTTCTACTTCGGGAAGGAGCCGCTTGTTTGATTTTACAACTTCAACCGGAAGATATCGGAAACTTGTTTAAACCCGTGATGCTCGAAAAAGCGGTGGGCGGAGTGGTTATTCACTCCCGATTCGAGATAGCAATCCCGTATGCCTTTCGCTTTAAAGTTCTCCGTCGCTTCTCGCAGGAGTTGTTGACCGATACGTTTTCCCCTGTACGCGGGATCGACACTGAGGTCGAAAATCACACCGTAAGGAAACGCGCCGTCGTCCGTGATACCGAAGAGGACAAAACCGATAATATCTTCATCTTCCAAGTAGAGTAATAACGTGTTGGCGGGATCCGCGACTTGGCGGTCGAGGTATTTTAGCCACATTTCCTTGTAATCCGGAGCCAACTCGTTACTGTCGAGTGCGATACCCATTTGTAACTCACCATGTGAGATATAAGCCTTGTGATTCTCGATAATGCGGGAAAAAAATTCGCAAAGGCGTGTCCTGTAATCTGTGGAGTACGTTTTTATCATATACGATGTGTTTAGTTTCTTGATTTCTTACTTATACGTTTCTTTCTTAAATAATGGATAATTACCCGAATCAATACTTTCATACTAAAATAGATTCCGATAGACGTGATTATCACGAGAAGCACGGCGGTAAATACGCCGAACTCCTTGGATATCATCGAGAACACGGGTGCTTCCCCGTTCCCTTCCAGCAACACGCCGAAAAGCGAGGCGATGGAGATAAAGAGAAGGATGTTCTTCGTGCTGTTCGCTTCTTTGAGGTCGGCGATATTGTTGGCGTTCGTGAGGGATTTGTCTACCCGCTCGGTAATTTCCTTTAATTGGCGTTCGTCATCCTCGATACGCAATCGACGACTGGTTTCATGGTACATGTGCTTGTGCGACATGTAGCGAAGGTAACGCACCGAATCAAGTTGCAGGATGATATCCGACAGGCTGATACTCAAGCGGGCGTTTTGCTCGATCATGTCCAGAATCTTGTCATTGATAATGGTGAAGCCCTGTTGTCCGTCTTTGGAGTCCGTCCTACTGTTTTCCCTGATGGCTTGACGGGAGTTGAAGATGTATTTGTTGAGGACGTAATTGATCGTGTGTTTCTTTGCCAGCAGGATTTCGACCAACACGAGGTATTCCGGCCAACTGACGTGATAACGGTCCCGGCGGGCGAGATGCTTTTTCCAGTCGGTGGGAGCCTCTTTGCCCCGGTTGCCGTACGTGCCGACCACGAGGCTCATGGTTTCGTTCGCGAGCACGAGATCGTCCGTGTCGATGGCAATATTCTTGCCGCACACGTCCTCGTAACTGGAGTCCATGCGATACGGCCATTCTTCCGGGTAAAGCGTCATCAGACCCACGAGTTCCGCTTTGTGACATTGTTCGATGTGTTCGATGACCTGATCCTCTCGCATCCTGTCGAAACGGATACGACCGGAGTGACTAATGGATTCCCAAATGTCGAGGAATATGTAATTATGATCACCGTATTCGAATTCTTTCTCTTCCTTAGGTTTGTCGTGGTCTTTACACGGTTGCCTGTCAAAGAAATAGCGGTAACGTCGTTGCACTTCCTCGAAGGTAATTCCCTTTGTCCTCACGGTTGTCGGGTGGAAGTTTGACCGTTCGTCCAGATGTAGATCGCTGATGGTGACTATCTTCAAGGAACCGTCTATTTCCTGTCCTTTCAATTTCTTGTTGTACACCCAGTGTTCCACGTGCTGCACGATACCTGCCACGGCGATCAATTGATCGGTGTTGAAAGGAACATCCGTTTGACAGAATTTGGAACCGTTGATTCTTCCCGTTTTCGTCACGATAATGCGATAGGATATCTCTACCGTTTTGTTGAAAAAGACGGTAGCCCGCACATGCACGTGTCCCCACAAGCGTGCGGGTGTCAATCCCCCGATATCGATACAGATATCAAAACCTTTCAAGCGATAGCGTTCGATCTTGGGACCCGTGCGCATTCGATCGTGGGGTGTACCCTCGTCCCACGGGTGGCGCGGGCAGGTATTGGTAAATAGTTGATTGTCAAAGTTTCCCTCGTTGTCCTTTTTAATAAAAGACTTGACTTCAGGCTTCTCCGAATCGGGAATTTCGATCCCGGGAGAGGTAAAGGTCTGGATCAATATAATGGAAAACTCGTTATATACAAGTCCACATTCACATTGGTTGTAATTTTTCATAGCACCTAGGTTTCGTGCAAATGTAATTATTTCTTGTTGTTTGAAAAAATAATAATGACCGGGAGGAGGGATAGGATTAAATTTCTTAACTTTGTTAAGATATAATGATTTGATGTTGAATAAAATATATGAATATGATGCTAGGAGGTTTAATCGGAATATTTATTACCGTGATTTATATGGCACTATTCGTCGGGTTTATTATCTTGGGTTGGAACGCGTATCTGGCTCTACGGATATATATCCGGAAAAATAGTGATACAGGAAATAAGACTGACGAATAATCGTCAGCCTTGTACCAGTTCTTGCACGAAAGGCGTTGCCGGGTGGTTTCGAATATTGTCGGGCGTGTCGAATTGTTCGACGTGTCCCTTGTTCATAACCATAACCCGTGTGCCGAGTTTTAACGCTTC
Organism: uncultured Butyricimonas sp.; assembly: GCF_959596855.1. NCBI lineage: Bacteria > Pseudomonadati > Bacteroidota > Bacteroidia > Bacteroidales > Odoribacteraceae > Butyricimonas > uncultured Butyricimonas sp. The sequence goes on along the minus strand of NZ_CAUFYA010000016.1, from coordinate 16,529 downwards.
TTTTATATCGTGAGTGATGAACACGATAGTAACTCCCAGTTGCTCGTGTATTCGAAGTATCTCGTTCTGAAGCATTTTGCGCGTGATTTCATCGACGGCACCGAACGGTTCATCCATGAGCAATATGTCCGGGTTGGCGGCAAGGGCACGGGCTATGCCCACCCGTTGGCGTTGCCCGCCGGAGAGTTCCGACGGGTATCGGTCGAGCATTTCCTGTTCAAGTCCCACGACATCAATCAATCGTTCCACGGCACGGCGTGTTTTTTCCTTGTCCCGGTGATTTAACAGACCGGGGACATAGGCAATATTCTTACGGACAGTCATGTGGGGAAACAGTCCGATGCCCTGTATCACGTAACCGATGTTGCGGCGTAATAGAGTCTGGTCTTCTTTCGAGATATCCTTTCCGTCCACGTAAATAATCCCGAAAGTGGGAGATATCAACCCGTTGATTAGTTTCAGAACCGTGGTTTTCCCCGAACCGGAGCTCCCGATAATGGTCAGAAATTCACCTCGTCGGATTTCCATGTTAAAGTCATTCAGAATCTCCCGTTCCCCGTATGACTTCGTGACGTGTTCAAAACGAATAGCTATATCATTTCCCATGGTTATCTTGTTTTAGCAGACCTTTCTTTTGCAGAAATTCGGCGGCAACTTCCCGTTCGGAACGATGTTTCACGTCCACCTCGTGGTTCATACCCGCCATTTCAGAATCGGTCAGTATACCTTTCATTTTTTCTAAAATACCTTCCAGTTCGGGATGTTCTTTCAGGGTTTCTTCCCGTACCACCGTGGCGCAATAATAGGAGGGGAAGAAATGTTTGTCATCATCCAGCACGGTTAGGTTGGCTCCACTCAATTGACCGTCGGTGGTGAATATGTTCATGACATCGATGTTGCCCGACTTGATAGCCTCGTATTTCAACCCGATATCCATATCCAGATTCTTTTTGAACTTTATGTCATAATAAGCGCAGAGGTCGGCGTAACCGTCGTTGATCTCGTAAAAGTCGTACTCCGCGCCGAAAATAAACCGGTCGGGATAACGTGCCAGATCGGAGAAGGTTTTCAAGTGATATTTCTCCGCCGCGTCATTGCTGACAGCCAGACTATAAGCGTTGTTGAAGCCGTAGGGAGCCACCCATTTCAACCCGTACTCCCGCGAGTATTCTTTTTGCAGCTCGGCGTATAGCTTGTCCGGTGGCAGCAGGGTGTCTTTTTTCAGAATCACGAGCCATCCCGTACCCGTGTATTCCGGGTAAAGGTCGAAATCTCCCTTGACCATCGCCGGGTGAATGTTGCTCGTGCCGCCACCCACGCCTTTGGTAATCTTCACGTGAAGGTCGGAATTTTCTTCGATCAGCAGCGAGAGCATTTCCCCGAGAATGAATTGCTCGGTCATGGGCTTCGTGGCGATATGAATGGTATCTTTTTTCTGCCCGCATCCCCACGGTAACACGAGCCCGATAATCACCGCGAGTGAATAATATTTCATGTATCTTTTCATATTAGTTTACGTTTTCTTTTTATATATTTTTCATAGCGTCCCACGCCCCAGTCCGCCAACAGGGCAAGCAGGGCGATGAGCAAACTTCCGGCAATGGTCATGGCGGAATTGTTCGTGGTGATACCCCGGTAGATGGCAACGCCCAATCCGCCCGCCCCGATAAAAGCGGCAATACCCGTGAGGGCAATCGTCATGACGACCATGTTGCGTATCCCTGACAAAATCACGGGGAATGCCAACGGTACCTGTATCTTGTAAAGTATCTGGAACGTGGTACTTCCCATGCCCCGTGCCGCCTCGATGATCTCCCGGTCGATACCCGTGATGCCCGTGTAAGTGTTATGTACCATGGGCAGGAGGGCGTATATCGAGAGAGCGATAATGGCTGTCGTGTTGCCGATGCCCGAGAACGGGATCAGAAACCCGAACAGGGCTATCGACGGTATCGTGTAAATAAAATTCGTGAGTCCCAGTACCGTGGACGAGCTTTTCCGGTAAAGGCTGATCAATATACCCAACCCCAACCCGATAATGGCGGCAACCGCGATGGATACCAGTGATATCTGGAGGTGTTCTCCCGTGAGGCTCAAGAAAAAACGCCAGCGCTCGACGTATAACGTGTAAATCTCTTTTATCATCCTGTTTTGTTTTTGTTATTAAAAATAGTAACCCACGTTCACGTTAAAACGTGCGTGCCACGAGTTACTTGCATCTCCGGCACTGAAACCGTCCCAATCGGGTCCCAGCCACCCGTGATTCTTGCCCATGGCGTAATCAACGTATATGATGACGGGATTACAGTCCAACATTCCCCCGGTGACATTCTGGAAACTGTCCTTGAAATCGTTGTTTTGTTTTTGCAGGCACCCGAAGTCGTTGTATACTTGTATTTTCTTTAGAAACTTGCGGTTTATGGGGAAAGTGTATCCGGCACTCAACATGTAGATGTTTGCTTTTGCGGCAACGAGGTAGGGTGCCCCGTAGGCGGTCATGGATATGACCTCATCGTCATCGTCCGCGGCGTTTTTAGGGTGCATGGCGTAGGTCGTTACTTGCGCTTTCAGGCTTACCTGTTGCCATAGCAGTTCGTAATGCAAAGCGAGAGCGTAGTGCGTGCCGTTCTTCCGTCTGTCGAGGTTGTAGAGTTGACCGAACTCTGCCGACGCTCCCAGTCGTTGCCGGGAGTTTTTCCCGAATTTATAGAATGCCTGCCCGTTAAACTGGTTTATCTCTTTGTTGCGTCCTGCCACGTCATAACCGTAACGGTCGTCCGAAGTTTCGTTGTCCGAGCCGAAAAGCAATTCATCGGCATTCTTGAAAAAGGCAAAAGCGAGATCCCAACGCTCGCTGGTGTGGAGATATTTGATACCCATGTCCGAATCATCTTCCAGACCGACATAATAGGCTATCTGCAAAAAGAAGTTATGGGAGGCTACGGGTTGTATCCCGAAAGGTACGCCTGTCAGACCGACTTGTATCTGGTTATTTGCGTTAAACCGGTAACCGATCCACCCGTATTTCAGCATGGGACCACCGAAATCCTTGCTGTAAAAGCGATAGTCGGCACTCAAAATAATATCACGGTAAGAACCCGTCAATTTGAGGTATAACACGTCAAACCCGAAATCCCCGCCCCGGTCACGATGTCCTGCTTTCCAGTCACAGAAATTGTAGTTAAAGCGTAAAGCCCCGCCTAATTTGAATTTCGGGAGTTCCCTTTCTTTTTCTTGTGCGGGAAGTGAAACCGCACTGAACAGTATCCATATTATCAGTAAGAGTTTTTTGTTTTTCATTACACCCATCTTTTATCGTTTTTGGTGTATAACGGAAATTAAGTGAATTAGGTTTGCTTAAAATTATACTTTGTTTGCATAGTACTCGTGAAGGTAACCAAACAGCAGAAAAGTAAAACCATTTTAGGGTATTCCCGTTAAAGGAACAAGAACAGGGAGGGAAATAATACAATTTATGACCTGTGACTTTAAGATAAAATAGAAGATTATGGATAAGAAATTTTTGAATTACACGGATTGGCAACAGACAGCTGACACGGTACACATGTACTTGCAAATGTTGGGTAAAGTGAAACTCGTGCGCTGCCACCAACGTCCGGAATGGGCACACGTGCGTTTATATCTCTCGATAGAAGGACTTTCCACGGGAATCATCCCCGGGGACGATTCTCCTTTTGAGATACAGGCTGACTTCATGAAACATATGATTATTTTCCGCAACGGGAACGGGAAAACGGTGCATTTTGATTTACACGACGGGCTTTCCGTGGCTGAATTTTATAAGCAGTTTATGAAATCACTGGAAGAGATTGGTTCCCCGACAACGATCAACGTGAGGGCGCAGGAATTTTACGATCCGGTAGATTTCGACAAGGACACGAAACACCACCATTACAACAGGGAAGCGGTACATTTGTGGCATCAGAACCACCTTTTCGCTCACGAGGCATTACGGGGCTTTCTGTCCCGTTTCCGGGGGAAAGTGGACGGTCCGGCGTACTATTTCGGTACTATGGATCTCACGGGTATCGTGTACAGTGGCGAATCGGCTCCTTTCGGTATGAACAAACCCATTTCCGATCATGCTTTCGACGAACGTTATTTCGAGTGCGGCTTCTGGCCGGGTGATCCGAATTATCCCCGTCCCGCTTTTTACGGCTTGCCTTACCCGTTTATCAGTGATTTGAGAGGTAACGATCATTTGATTCGTCCTGCTATGGCAATCTTCAAACCCGGTAAGAAAGAATTTTTCTTGACACTGGAAGATGCTTTGGCCTACGATGATCCCTTTGATGCCGTGCGGCAATTCCTGCAATCGAGCTTCGATATCATGCAGAAGATTCACCCGTGGCAACATTTGGACTGGATAACGACACCACTAACATACGCTAATTAGTTCTTTTCCCGAGGGAATCCTTTCTTGTAACGAGAAAAGATTGGTTTTGTTTGTTCCGGATTAAAAGTTTACCTTCGCGGAAAAGGTACGTTTATGATAGATCAATCCGTGATATGTGCAATAGCAACCGCCCCCGGCATGGGAGCATTAGCTGTGATCCGGCTTTCGGGTAAAGGTAGTATTGAACTCTGTGAGCGGCTGTTTGTTTCGCCATCAGGGAAACGACTGGCGGCAGCACGCCCGAATACCGTGCATTTCGGCAAAATCATGGAAGGAGAGGAGATGATCGACGAAGTTCTGGTTACTGTTTTCCGTGCCCCGCACTCCTTCACGGGTGAAGATTCTATCGAGATATCCTGTCATGGTTCCGTCTATATCCAACAGCGTCTGTTGCAGTTACTGATTACTTCCGGAGCCCGTTTGGCCACTCCCGGGGAATTTACGCAACGGGCATTCTTGAATGGTAAAATGGATCTGTCACAAGCGGAAGCCGTGGCAGACCTGATTGCCTCGTCCTCGTCAGCCGCCCATAAAATGGCGCTAAACCAGATGCGGGGTGGCTTTTCCGACGAATTGATGAAATTGCGTATGGAACTTTTGCGTGTTACTTCATTGCTTGAATTGGAACTCGATTTCTCGGAAGAGGATGTCGAGTTTGCCGACCGCTCCGAACTACGTTCCATTGCGGTGGGTATCGATACCTTGATTTCCCGCTTGTGTGATTCCTTTTCTTTGGGTAACGTGCTCAAGAATGGTATTCCGGTCGCTATCGTCGGGAACACGAACGTGGGGAAAAGTACCTTGCTGAATGCCCTTCTTCGGGAAGACCGGGCTATTGTTTCCGATATCGAAGGAACCACCCGTGACGTCATCGAGGACACGATCAACCTGCAAGGTATCACCTTCCGTTTTATCGACACCGCGGGTATCCGCCATACCGACGATAAAGTGGAATCCATGGGAATCGAGCGCACTTTCTCCAAAATAGAACAAGCCCGCGTAGTGCTACTTCTTGTCGATACGACCAAAGATATCTCGAACTTTGTCCCGTATTATACCCGTGTCAAAGAACGTTTGGCTACCGATGCCCGCCTGCTGATCCTTCTCAACAAAATCGACTGTTTCCAAACCTCGGATTCCCTCGTGGCTGAAATTGCCGCCCTCTCTTCCGGCGAACCCATTCTGCCCATCTCCGCGAAGACAGGGTACAACATCCCCGACCTAGTGGAACAGCTTGTTGCTACCGTCAACATCAACGCCCTTTCCTCCGGCGACGTTATTGTCAGTAACGCCCGCCACTACGAAGCCCTATCCCGCGCCCGCTCCGCTATCGAACGTGTCATTTCCGGTCTGGACTCTCACCTTAGCGGTGAATTTATCTCCCAAGACATCCGCGAATGCCTCCATTACTTCGGCGAAATCACCGGACAAATTACAACGGATGAAGTACTGGGGAATATATTCAAGAACTTCTGCGTCGGCAAGTGATGACTTGGAAACAGCCGTAACCAATTATAACCATTTAGAATAAAGTCGATGTATATCAGTGACTTTTCTATTTTAACACTTCCCAAACCGTATTTGGAAGTAACGGATTTTATCCATATTTTTCTATCATATTTCTACTGCGACGGAGATTTACGGTTAACCCGAATGTCACAGTGACGCATTAGTTGACGTGTGTTGACAGTGGTTTACATGTGTTGACAAAATCAGGCATAAAGATTATTTTCTTCGGTAATCTGGACATACTCGTAGTCCATTTGCCTAAATGTGGTTATTAGTCCAGCTTCCAATGCCGCTTCGCTCTGTATTGACATATTCATATGCCCTGTTATGGTATTATTACTTATTTATTCCAACTTGCAGTATTCTGATACCTAATGCATTTTCTATTTCTTGTTTTCCATCGTTTCCTTTCCTTTCCTTTCCTTCTCCTAAAGCGTTGTCTATCTTTTCTTCAGCCATTGTATGCATCAAAAATACCTTTGCCTTATTTGGTAGGTAAAGGTACTATAAATAATTGAGATAGCACAACTTTCAGGTTGTCAACTAATGCTCTATTCTAATTTTGGAAAAACATTATGCAATACATCACGAGCATTTTGAGAATTTCTTAAGTATTCCAATGCTTTCAAATTATAAGATGAAATACCTAATACCTTTTCAATAATAGAATGAAGACCTTTGTTATTGTATAGCATAATAACTTTTGCATAATTGCTGGTCTTAATCACATCATCTAATTCCTGCAATCGTATATTATACCATTCTTCTATTTTGATTTGTTTTACGAACTCATTAAAATTCACCTCGACTTCAGTTTTGTCTTTTCCATTCCGCACATGAGACTCATTAAAGTTATAGTTAATTCTTTGGATTAGATACGAAGAAATTTGCTGTTCTTTATTTCGAGTTAATAAAGCTAAGATTTGTGTTTTAATGCTATCTATATCGCAGGTTTCATGTTTATATTCGGCAAAACCTTTAATAAAATCCTCTATCAGAAAGAGATTTTCTATTTCTGCAACATCATATGAATAAATATTCTCTGCTGCAAGTTTATCTAACTGTTCTTTTGTCCTAAAATCTCGATCTATAATACCGTATGCCACAGCATATTTGTTACTTATTTTATTATAAGCTTTTGTATAATTAATTACATCTTTACACGAAGCAAGTGGAGTTATCGTAAAATTCGGAAACAACAATTCTATTATTTGCCTATCCAAACTGCCTTGTTTGCCCTCGCAAAATAGTACTTTTTTTCGACTACCCAATATTTTCATCAACAATGCTTCTGGTATTTCAGAATCAAAAATTGGTTCAATTTCCCAATTTTCAAAAATACCAGAAGTACTACTGCTGTAGGATTTTAACCAACGTTTGTTAGCTATTCTCGTAGAAGCAAAATCTATATCATGGGTTAAATATATAAACATACAATCTTTACGCTTTTCCTCCAATATATCCCACAGTTTATTAAGTATCGCTTTATGCAAATGCATCTCAGGCTCGTCAACGATAATCAAAGATGATTCTTTAGCAAGCATGACACGTCCGACAACATAAAAAATAACACGTTCTCCATCGCTCATTTTATATGCAGGATATTTTTCGTCTCCACACTCTATCTGAAGATTACCTAAATTATCACATAATAAAGTTCTATGTTCTATAAGATGGTTCCAAATTTCAATAACCTCATCTATATTACTTTTAAAATCATTAAGATGTATAATATCTCCTTCTTGCGCATTTGAACAAAAATTATTTCTTCTTTCTAATCTCTCAGAAATTAATGCAGAAACAAGTATTCTTAGTTCTTCACTATATTGCTTTGATAAAGAATAAGGATAATCATCATTTTTTTCTGCCTTAAAAGTTTGCTTATCATCTAAACAAACTTTCTGACGACTCTCATAATCAGCAAAAGCTGATTTATATGTCGGAATACTATTGTATGTCGGAAACACTAGTAATTTTTGAGCTGGAATAACAATACCATTATCTGTTTTTTCTAATTGTTCTCTTATTGAATTTGCAAATGTAGTCTTTCCACTGCCATTCGCTCCTATAAGAACCACATTAGAACTTGTAAAACCAATCGCTTTAAGTAAATAAAATGTTTTACTCACAAAAAAGCTCTTAACGAATACGTTCTCTGCCAAATCACGGTATTTCTCAAAGTTGTGTAATTTCTGAAGTTTATTTTGATGCGTTCTCAGCTTCTCCACTTCTAAAGTTCGTATTAAATTTGCTAAGCGGTCAAATAAAGATTCCGGTATCTGATCTTCCACAACACTTTGTTTCATATCAACAAATAGGTTCATCAAACGATCTTCTGCACCAAAATTAACACCATCTTGTCTATACTCATCTAGAAACGCTTTCATGAAAGCCAAATCTTGATCAATCAAATCCAATAACTCTTTCTTGTCCATATATATCACACTCTTATCAGAGATAACTTATCTTATCAACTCGACAACATTTTCAGGAAGCATTGCATCCCCAACATCATCTTTCGGAGCGTTCTTAAGGAACAGCATTGGAACGATGGTGTAATTCTTGGCAAATGGTAACAGATTAGCTTTACGGAGAAGTTCGGCTGTTAACTGTTTGCCATTCTCCTGAGTTGTCCATTTGCATTCGCCAACTAACAGATACTTTTTATCAAGCGATTCGGCCATTACATCGAACTCGACCTGTTCCGGCTTTTTATCCTCATTGAGAACAGAACCCCACCAGCGTTTTGCCTTGCCATAAACTACTCCATTAACAAGATTTCCTGTGACAGCATCCCGACACAGTTTTTCCCATTGCATACTCACATACTCAGAGAAATGAGCAGTCAAAGCCTGTTCTATGGGTAAATGACGGCCAAGCTCAATAAACGAACGATTAGGAACAACAAACTGATAGTAAAATGCTATAAACGGATCGGCTATCTTGTAGAGGCTCTTTTTCGCATTCTTTTCATCAATACCGAATGGAACATCTTTTTTCAAGAATCCGAGATCGACAAGCTTCTTCAATGGACGCGACAGATTAGTTGCCGGCTCATTACATCGTGCTGCAATCTCGGAAAGCCGATTTGCACCAGTACCGATATAAGACATTATCGTTGAAGTCTTGACAATATCTTTAACGTCATCCTGAAACAGTTTTATCGGCTCTTCATAAAGAGTTCCATTTACAGAAAGGATATTGTGCCACAAGGCATCATCAAGCGAGTTTCTGTTTTCCCTCAGTTCCCAATAACGCGGTACACCACCCCATACGGCATACTCTTCAATGGCACTCATCGCATCAAGGTTCAAAGCCTCCTGAATATACGGTAAACGTATTGGTGTAAGTCGCATTATCTCATCAGCACGGCCATAGAGGGGTGCAGTAGAATCAAGGAACAGCCCATACATCATATTTTGCGACGAACCACAAAGCACAAGGTTATACTTCAACTGCTTCTCGTCAACAAGTTTCTGTAATACAGACGGCAATTCTGGAGATTGCTCCACAAGATACGGAAATTCATCCAAGCATAGAGTAAAACATCTGTCTGTTCGATAATTGACCGCACGAAATATAGATTCCCAATCCGGATATGTCAACTTATCAAAATCCGGAAACACTTGTGCAATTACTTTTGCAAGCAATATCCTCTGGAGTTGGCCTTCAGAACGGTCGGCAAGGAAATAAACATCCGTGTCCGACAACACCCTTTTGATAAGCGTTGACTTACCCAATCGTCTGCGACCATACATTACGACTAATGAGGACTTCTCTCGCGCAAGAGCATCTTGTAGCCGTGCAGCTTCATCTATTCTATCAACGAATTTCATGTATCTTATTTATTATGCAATACAAACATAATGTTTTTATCGCATAACACAAAATTTTAAGCTGTGTTTTTTATCCTAATAGAGCCCTCGACTTATGTGTAGGAAACATGAGTTTTATCCTTTTTTCGAGTCTCTTTTCCTTGTTTTTAAACTCAAATCTTGCAAAGCTTTTCCCAACTTGTCTTCTTTTGCCAGCCACAGAATATCATCGTCAAGCTGTAAAGCATAATGATGTATTAAAAGGGAAAATCTCAAAATTAGAAGAGGTGGCTAAAATCAATAAGCATTTGGAAAAGTGCGGAAAACAAGGTGATTTTGCTTTGGATAAATGCAAAAGCTATCATATTATTCGTAAGTACCATATATACCCGTATAACAAACAATATGTTATTTTGTTATATGGGCGCAAACAATTTCTCCTTACAGCATATATTCAAGATTAGTTTGGCTATTCAAATGAAAAGCAACTTTACTTTATCTCCATATTCATATGTACGAGTATTAAAGTAAACCTAACAGAGGGAGGGAAAGAGATGGCTTCGCTAACCCCGAGTCGAACTATACCTGAGCCTTCTCTTTTGGCTACAAAAGAATCCGAAATTCCAACTCACAAGACTGACAAAATTTCATATATGAACTTTTATTCATATTTTCGTCCTCTAAAGAAACAAATTATGGAAACATCAAAAACATACAATAGAACAATTAATTTATTAGATAAGTACACACAGTTTATCAAGTCTATTAACACCAAGGATATTGAGAACAATCTTACACTAGATAAATTAATAGAACTAAAATCAATACTGTCTGATATTAATAACATCATGACATTAATATCAACTCGTTCTATTGCGACAAAGATATCAGACATATTATCATTTAAAAATGAAGATAGAAAGCGGGTATTTAATGTTATTGATAACCAAAAGCCAAACACGAATGGGTTCGATATAAGAATTGACTCTCCTGTAAAAATATTAGTAGAAGTCAAATGTAATTCTCTAATTCACAACAAAAAATTTGGTGCTGCACAAATCAATGCAATTCTTGAAGATGCTAGAAAATTACGGTTAGAATCATCTCGACATATAAAGGCAAGTAAAAGTATTCAAGACACAAAAGATTATATTAAGATAATTGCTATTGTCAATTTTGGCAATAGGTCTGACGAAGATTTAACGTCTCAACTACTGAGAGAAACCAAGTGTAAAGAATCTACTAATTCTGCAAGAAAAGAACGAATGAAAGTGAAAAAGTTTTTAAAGCCATTATATTCACTATCACAAATACATGAAATAACAGATTTAGATAATGTTTATCTAACAGTTTTATCAATAAATGATCTAAAAACTGAGTTAGAGCGAATACGATGTGAATACTGTTTATCACTCAAATGCTAACAGAGGGAGAAAAGAGGGCGATTTTTCTCTTTTCCCCTCCGTTTGAAGATAAACTAAGGTTAAAAACGTTAAATCTTTGATTTTTGACGAAAAAATAAGTAAATTTTTGAAGCGTCTATCTTTTAAATTGTAAACTATTGATAATCAATATATATAATGCTGCGTCGGGAAATAACCCCGTATTATTAACGATCACCATAAATATTACAGTTATGAAAAAGTGTAAAATTACCGTTATGAGAATAGCTTGCTATCAAGATTTGATGGCAAAGTATGAGAATCCTATGGAACATGCTTGTGATATGAAAGAAGGACAAATTTTCATAGCTAATGGTTGGAAGAAGCCCGAAGGTATGTGCGATAGTGCTTGGGAGAGCATGTCTTCTTTTGTAATGACTTTAGCGCATGGCGGAGGTAATTTTTATAACGGGTGGATGAAAAATGAGAAATCAGCCATGATATCGTGCAATGACGGTTTTCGTCCTGTTAGTTTTTTGATTGAGGCATTGGAAGAAGAGGCCGAATGAGGGGTATTCAAATGGATTTCAAAACTAAACTATCTCGGCGTGTCGGAATGGATGATATTCGTGAGATTCTTTTTCTTGTCGAGAGTGATGACGGTCAAAAGCAGAGATTGTATGACTTGATTATCAGTGATGATGGGGTTATCGGTTACCATGCGGCGTGGGTTTTTACTCATTTTTCACCGGAAAACAGAAAGTGGTTGTACGGGAAACAGGATGAATTGATAGATGAAGTATTAGCTTGTAAACATGGGGGAAAACGGAGGGTAATTCTTTGTTTGCTCTATCAGATGCCACTAATGAATCCGCCAAGGGTGGATTTTCTTGATTTCTGTTTGGAAAAAATGATGTCGTGTCAGGAATTGCCGGGGGTAAGATCGCTTTGTATGAAATTGGCTTATGAATTATGTCTTTCAATTCCTGAATTGATGCAAGAATTAAAAATGGCACTTACGATAATGGAAGTTGATACATTACCATCTATGCGAACTGTTCGAAAGAATGTGCTGAAAGCGATGGGGAGAGGGAAAAGTTTGCAAACTTTCTGATTGAGCAATTTGTTAGTAAGCTAATTATCTTGTGATTGTCATCAGGGAACGTTTTCAAGAACGAACATATCATTCATTGCTTTTGTGCTTAATTATAGTTCTGTTATCAGTATTGATAACCTTTTCGGCTCAAATGCAAGTAAAATTTGACAAAGTCAGCTCAATTTAAGTCGATAAATTTACAAGAATATAACTAACTAGAATAAAGTCACTGACATTCAGTGACTTTATTTATAATGTAAACGAGTGTGGTAAAATCACCGAATCACTCCACGTGCGTGTACCAACTACCGGAAAAATCAAGTTGATTTTCCCCGGCAAAAAAGATATACACGTGTGCCGTGCAGCCGATAGACTCGTCAAGAGTGAATTCCCCTTGCAAATCTCCCCGGCAGCCATTCACTTCCGGGGCTAATCGGGGTGATCGTGTCAAGTTGTCGTACAAGACGCCGACTTGCATTTTGTCCGTTGCCGCCGCGGTTTTCCACTCTCTTTCTTCTTCCCATGTCACGAGGAAACGATTACCTTCCTGCTTTATTTGTAAATCACGGGGCAATGCCAGTTTCCCCACGGTGAACACGAATCCCTCGAAGTCCGTGATTTCGCCTGTTCCGTCAAAACAACGGAAATTGGTCGAGTTGAACAAATTGGGGGCTATTTTCCCTTGTGCCTTGGCGGCAGTACGCCACACGGTAGGGGATACCTGTTTCATGTATTCCTTGTAAAACAGTTGTACTGCCTTGAAACGGGTGATTATCTCCTGTTGCTTGGGCGTGTGTCCTTCCACTTCCCATTTCCTTTTTTTCCCGGGAATGGCATATCGTTTGACGTGCGTTTCGCCATTCCATGTGTAATAAATCATGTTGCCTCTTCTGCCACGGATTTTGCCGTTAAAAAAATCGAATATTTTCATAATAAGATACTTGATTTTGTTAGTTGTCTTCATATTTCCTCCTCCGGTTCCAAGTACTGTGCTTGAGAAACTTCCGTTTTATCCGCCTTCGTCGCGAACGTGTACACGACTAAGTCTTCTCGCTTCACCCCATATTGCAGTGTCATGAACACGGAACCGTATTCCTTCCGGTTACGAAGCTGTATTAATTGCCAATCACCTGATTCTTTTTCCAACAACACGCCGTACACCAAGTCATCCGCGTAAGCATTTTCCTCGTCTTCCATTCCTGTTTGCGTGAAAACAAGCTTGTTTGTCATGCTGTTGTAGCTAAGCGTCACATTCGGAACTGCTAATGTTCCATTCGTGCGAAGCAGGCGTTTGTAGTCAGCCATAACCGTATCCTCGTCCGATTGCCGGAGTACATTCGTGAACGAGAAGGGGAGTCCCGTTTCCGGAACTCCCTTTTCAACATTCGTCATGCTTCTTCCTCCAATTCTAAAAACTGTGACTTGGAAGCTTTCTTTTTGTTTGCACTCAGCGCGAACGTGTACACGATCAGGTTTTCTTTCTTCCACCCTTGCGGTAACGCTGCAGAAGTGGAACCACCTTCACCTCGAACGCGAAGCTGCACCAATCGGCAAAAACCTTTTTCTTTCTCCAGTAATACAGCATACACGAGGTCATTCGCGTTGCAATTTACCTCTTCCTCCATGGCTGTTTGCACGAAGGCAAGTTTGCTATTCGCGGCTTGGTAGCTAACTGTCACATCCGGAACCACGAGTTGTCCATTTGCGCAGAGCAGGTGTTCGTACTCAACCGTGATTATATCGCCTTCCACCGTACAAATGTCCTTGTTCAGGTGATGGAATGCATTTCTCGCTAAAAGTCCCCTTTTGCGCTGCGGAAAACCGATAACGATTGCCGGTTGCAGATTTTGTGTTAATTCTACTAACATTCCGAACCTTTTCCGTTGTTCAACGGCGGCAGGAGAATCGGAACTTTTCCTCTCCGCACCTTTTCTTCTCGCGATATTATCGCTGTATCGCATATAATACGATACTTTACCTACGGAGCCAATAATGGCACCCAAAAGGTCTGTGAATATTTTAGCTATAATAAATAAATTTTAGCTATTAATACTACCGTGATAACTCATTTCCTTTAGAGCGGATAAACTGTTTTCACGATAAACAGCCTCAACGCCATTTAAGTAATTTTGAAGACAAGCAAACGGCACAAAGTAAAAACCGTTTTAATATCACGCAATAAGCAGTTATCGTCTTCAGTAGTAAATCGCCAAGTATTTTGCTAAAGGCAAAAGGGCATTTTGTATTGACTCAATAATATGAATCAATGTTGATGGAGTATTTTTCAACGTGGCAAAGATCAATAAAAATAATCACATTGCAAAGAAAATCTGGTATTATTTTAAAAATAAATTTTCCAATTTCCCTTCTAGTAGGTCGAAGTATTTGATTACGTGCATCGAAGTCCGTATCGTGGTAAAGAGTTTTTCCGGGGAATTATACGCGTGATTGATTTGGGAATATCCCGGATTTTTCCTAATATTGTGTCGTTAATAAATAAGTCAAACCAAAACGTCAAGAAGGAAGAAACAGACATTTGAATTTGAAAATATAGTAGAACGAACAGGATATTATTTTACATTGCAAAATCTGGTACATTTTCAATTACTACGAATAATAAGCCGAATCACGTTCCACCCCCGTTTGGGCGTGGACTGTTTTCGCTTTCGTAGTGAGAGGTTTACCAGAGCCTTGCAATGTAGGAAGAGTCAGCAGTTTCACGCTCTCTTTATGTCCTTCCACTTAGAAACGTTATAAACAGTACCGGAAAGTTCATCTAGGACAGCGGTTTTGCAATAAATTACTACTTTTGTTACACGGCTACCCCAATGAGCGTTTGATGGAATCTGAAAATTGATTACATTTGTATAATTATTCGGGATAATACCCGGGTAATGAAAATGTGAAATATTTGAAGCGTTTAGTTTTATCCTTGTTTTGAAAATCGCCAATTTACGAAGCAGAAGGGTAAACAGTACAAACGTTCATGCTTGCCATATAGAAATCTACTCTATATTTGGTTTAGCGTGGGGTAGCTGTTTATTTCTGCAAAGGTGTTTGGCGATTACCAATAGTTTTTGCTGTAATTGATTGATATTTAAACAAAAAGCCCACTTTGTTTTGAAAGTGGGTAACAAATCAGTAACAAAATAGCCTTTTTATTGGGCTTGTGGGCTTTTCTGATACAAATATACTGAATCTAAATTAAACAGCCTAATTAAAAATGTCCAACCTCTATTAGTGTTCAAAAACAAAGTCTTATTCTACAATGATTAAACGATTATAAATCTGTCCATTATAAACATATTCTTCCATCCTTCCAATCACTATTTTCCATTGGCTTTTAAGTTGCATATTTAAAGTGGATGTTATGGGATATGAAAAGTGTATATCTGCAATAAGGTAATATCTAAAATTTTGACTATCCAAGTTTTCGTTTAATTTTATTTCCTCATTTCTCAAATCAACCGGAGGGCAAATCTCGTAAAAACCAACTTCATTATCTTTGATTGTGAAAGATAGTCTATTACAAGAAGAAATGATATTACACCCGGTTCCTGCTTTATTATTTTCACTATAAATAAAATGGTTCCCAAAATAGAAAGTTTGAGTATATTCCTTTCCATTAACAAACTCAATTTGATAAGCATCATTTGATTTATCTTCATTGTCCTTGCTACATCCATAGAAGAAAACTACTACTATGAATAAAAATAGAATCTTTCTCATAATCTGTATGTTTTTTATTGATAATCGTAATACAGACCATGTAAAAAATAACGTGGGCTTGCACGTTATCGGAGTAAAGGTACGACCAAGTAACCCACAGACCAATAATAAGTACAGCCCACGCATAGCACGGGCGTTCACTCATTACTCAACGGTCTGTAATTTTTATTGGTCGTTTTTTACTCCATTGAATAATAGCTAACGCTAATATTTCCAAATTTTACACGGCAAAGATAAGTATAAGTCAATAAAGGACAAAGAAAAAGGGCTGAATCTGTATTATTGTAGAATACTACATAACCATATAGGACATTTTATAATTTTAGGGATATACACTAAAACTTGCACTTGGGGTCTCTACCTGTTACCAATTTTTGGTAACAACATACAACTTATTATAAGGGTCTTGTAATTTACACGTATGCTCCAACATTCTTAATCTCATCATCAAGTTCCTTTATATCTTCATCGGATATAGAAACGCTTGCCTTGTTTGCCACTTCAATAATTTTCTTCTTTAGCCTTGTGTAGCACTTCCTGTCACCAAACACTTTTGCATCTTTCAATTCTTCTAGAAAAGT